>NZ_JBAHUQ010000012.1 GCF_036689865.1 Magnetococcus sp. PR-3 | reverse complement strand
GAGAGGGTGCCATCACCATTACCGCAAGCCTTGGGGATATTACCCAGTCCGAGGGACATGTCGTACAAGGTGATGCTGGGCAAATCACCTTAACATCCATGGGAGCGATGGCTTTTGATGGAGATATAACAAGTACCAGTGGCACGATTACACTGGAAGCTGCAGTTATACGCCAAGGTGGAGATCTCTCTACAGGTCAAGCGGGCCAAGTGGTGTTAACCAGCCAGGTGGGTGATGTGGTGATGGCAGGGGATACCTCGACCAGCACCATGCATGGTGATATTCAGGTGAACGCTGCGGGGCATATGCAGCTGGCTCAGCTTGTTGCGTTGGATGGCGACATGTTCTTTAACAGTGCTCAGACCATTACAGATAGTTTGGCCAATATGCAGCAAATGGAACGGGCCAACCTGACGACGACTGGTCATGTCACCTTTACAAGCGGTGGGCAGATTGGTGCTGTGTCTGAGGATCTAGACCTTGATGTTGGATCCTTGCAGGCGACCATTCAAGGTGCTGGAGATCTTAATGTTCAAGCCCATAACGGTCTGCATGTGACCGGCACGGGTGTTTTGATCTCAGGTGTGGGGGATGTGAATATTGAAGTGGTTTCAGGTGATCTGAGTAGCGATGCTCAAATACGTGTCTCAGGTAGTGATATTGCGCTCAAGGCAAACCAGGGCAGCATTACATTGGATGGTGCCCTATGGTCTCCCCATGGAGAGGTCGCTGTAACTGCTGCTCAAGATATCACCCAGAGTGAGCGAGGAGATGTCTGGACGGCGCAGCAAGGAACGGTCCAGTTCCATGCCGTTAATGGTGGTATCCATATGCATTCTGGTGCTTTGACAGCCACGGAAAATGGCCAAATTCTCTATCAAGCCCATGGTGATATTCAGCTGGCACAGTTGCACAGTCAGATGGGGAATTTGGTTCTGGAAAGCGGGGCTTCTATTCTGGATAACCAGCAGGGTGAGCAAGCCAACGTCACCACCCAAGGTGCCCTACAAATTTCAGCCGTAGATGATATTGGAACAACCGCTGATGACCTGGATAGTACGGTCCATACGATGGATGGTATCCACAGTCAGAAGGGTGAGATTAATCTGCATCAATCCGAGACAATGACGGTCTCGGATAAAGGTGTTGATGTCGCCCAGGGGGCGGGGCAAGTCTCCTTAACGGTTGAATCTGGCGGGCTGCTGTTGTTTGGGGATATTGAGGCAACCAGTGGGGATGTGGCTGTGGATGCCGATGCCATTAATCAGCATGCTGACATAACCAGTCAGACGGGTTCTGTTGCCATTACAACGGATGTTGGCAACATGATGATGGCTGAAGGTACCCATGTTCGTGCAGGTGAACAGGGCAATGTACAGATCTCGGTTGAAGGCGATTTTGGGGTCACTCAGGTCTCAGCCGGGCAGACTATTACTGTGCAAGCGGGTAATAATGGTCATGGGGGTATTGCGGATCACTCCTTGTTAGAGGGGGCCAACTTCAGCTCCACGCTGTTGAATCTGGAAAGTAGTGGGGGGCTGGGTGTTGAAGGACGGAGCTACTTCCTCGGGGCAGGGGATCTGGATACCCAGGTGGATACGCTTAATGCGCTGAACCGAGAGCACGGTAGTATTCTTATTCAGGAAGAAGATGCACTGACAGTCGGGGATAAAGGTATTTGGATGTCTGGTACCTCCAAGCAGACACTGGTTGTGACCTCCAAATATGGTGATATCACCCTGCAGGAGATTCAGCGCTCCAACACAACACAATTGCCAGATGATCGGGATGGGATTGTTGGTAAGCTGGGTAGTGGGGCCATTTTTGTGTTCAGTAATTTTGGTGAATATGAGGATCTGAGCTTTGAAGCTTTGGCCCAATTGGCCCAGCTGGGTAATCTGAACCTTGGTGATGATCAACCCTTGGATCGTTCTGCCGATCAAAGAGGTGGTTTTAATGGTCCAGGGCAGGGCCCCATGCAGCGTGGTCTGTTTGGTGAAGGGGGGGGTGGTCCAGAACAGTTAGGTGCGGATATGGATCAGCGTAGCCAGCAAATGTTTGCCCAGCAGCCCCGCCAAGCACAGGGCGAACAGGGGGAGCAGGGTGAGGGGCAAGAGCAGAACAACCAGCCTAATCATCTGTTAGGCACGCAAACGGGGGCAGGGCAGCAGGCTGCTGAACAGGCCAACCGTTGGGTCAGTGAGTTGTTTAAACAGATTCAGAACCAAACCAATCCTCCAAGCAATCCCGGTGATACCGACTTTGGTACCCAGGATAATCGTACCGGCAATCGTGGTGTACCTTCCTTTAGTGGCAACAGTGGGGGCCAGGATGGTGCAGAAAACAACGCTCCATCCAGTAATAACGGGCTTGACCGTAACCAAGAGAACCAGAACAACGCACCTGTATCACAAGGTTTAGAGGGGGAGACGGATCAGGGGGCTGATCAGGATGGTGCGCAGCAGCAAAGTTCACAGCAGGGTGATGTTGGAGAGGGTGGTCGTCGTCAAGAAGGGGCCGCGATACCTCAAGAAGGCGCTGAAGATATGGATGCTCAGCGTGATCAACAAGTCGAAGGGGGAGAGGGGCAGGCCGCACAACAACGCTCCCCTTCCAATGGCAATAGTGGTGAAGTAGCCTCTGGCGCTTCGGCATGAGTTAATACCAAGGATATGAAACAATCATGAGTAAAAAGACACCAAGCAGCACCAAGGATGAGCATGTCGAGGCCATTACCTGGGATAAAGCGGAAAAGGTAAAGATGGTACCTAACCCCCAGCCTGTCGAAGAGGTTTATATGGATGGGGTTGCAGGCATTATGGCCCGTGGTGGTGTGATCAAAATTAATGGGTATAAGGTTGTAGGGCTGGATAAAGATGATAATGCGGAAGTGCGCCGTGTAACGCATCAAATCGTCTTACCTGCTGTTGCCTTGGCTGAGCTAGCCCATGGTGTTCAGATGGTACTTAAAGGGGCTGACAATGTGCGTAAAATGGAAGACCCGGCCGTGACCACAGTTAATGACAACAAAACCAAGTAATCCATTCGTAGGAGCTTTTTTTCATGCAGACCCAAATCTATCAGCAGGTTGAACCTATTAATCAGCAGCAACATGGTAAGCTGCGTATTAAAGCCAACCTGGATGCCAGTTTTGCTGCTACTATTCAGAGCTGTCCTGTGACGGAGTTGGAATTTTTTCCCTGCTCCCATAGTCATCCTATTCTGTTTGCCAAAGATCCTGATGGTGAAGTGATCTCACTGGCCTTGATGGGGCTTAAGCGCAATAGCAATGTGCATGTACAAGGGGAGGCCGGCAGCTGGGTTGGTACCACATATATGCCTGCTTTTCTGCGTCGTTATCCCTTTATTCAGGTGCGTGATGAAGAGGGTGAGCGTTCTGTTGTGGGTATGGATATGGCTTGTAAGGCCATTGATGAAGCTGAGGGTGAAGCGCTGTTTGATGAAGAAGGGAACGCCACGGCGTTTGTTGAAAAAGCCGCAAAGTTTCTGGAGTCATTTGATACCGGCTTTGCACGGATGAAGCTGTTTGCCAAAAAGCTTGAAGAGTTGGAGCTGTTGGAAGAGGCGAAAATTGAGTGGACCCTGAATGAGGCCAAAAATAGTTTTGGTGGCTTTATGAAGGTCGATGAAAAGAAGCTGAATGGCTTGGATGATGAAACCATGCTGATGTTGGTGCATAATGGTTATTACAAGCTGATCATGGCTCATCTGTTCTCACAAGCCAACTTCCAAAACCTGATTGCCTTGAGCTATCCCCAAGAAACCCAGCAAAAGCTGGATGCCTGATAGATATTGATCTGTAAGAATAATAAAAAGGCTGCGTTATTCATAACGCAGCCTTTTTTTATAATGCCTGAAATCTAAATTGGTAAAGCCTAGGTCTCACACAATCATAAAATCCTCTATCTAAGGGGGCGAAGCTGTGTGCAGTGGTATGCAATCACTCACCAAAAAGGCTGTGTGCTGCTGTTGTAGGGTTATTCTTATGGTCGGTGACGCGGTTTTGGGAACGGCAGCGTGGCTGAGGTCGGTTCCTCTTTTTTTTCGCAGCTCAATGAGGGGGTATCACAAGAGCACCCCGCTTTTCCACAGCCTGAATCCCGCGGGTGCCACGCCCGGTAAAACCCTCGGATGATGTAAAAAATACTCCATCCGGCTGCAGGACCTAAAATCAGCCACTCCCACCATGCAACCTGAGTCACAGTAGTAAACCACCAATATGTACAATTATCCAGGCCATGCTCCAGGCCAGGCTGAAGCTGAAGAAAAAGGAAAAGATAGCCCAGCGCCAGCCCCCTGCTTCTTGGCGGATGGTGGCAATGGTGGCAATGCATGGCGCATAAAACAGCGCAAAGATCATAAAGGCAAAAGCAACCAGCGGGGACATGCTGGCGGCCAACGCTTTGCGAAGGGTGGCGGACTGTTCTGTCGATCCTTCATCCTGGGCATAGATCACCGCATAGCTGGCCACCACCACCTCTTTAGCCAGTAGGCCTGTAAGGATGGCCACGGTATCTTTCCAATCAAACCCAAGGGGGGCAAATACCGGTGAAATGGTATTGGAAATTTGTCCCAGATAGCTGTTTTCTAGTGCTTCTTGTTTCTGTTCACGCTTCAAGTGTATGAGCTGCTGTTGTTGAGTGTCTGTTGGGTCGATCTGTTTCTCTAGCACCATGATTTGTGTGGTGTAGTCCTGGCTCCAGGGGATATCTTTGGGGAACTCTTTCATGCCCCAGATCACAATGGAGCCCACTAAAATTATGCCAGCAATTTTCTTGAGAAAATTCATGCCTTTGTCCCACATGTGGATCAAGACACTGCGCAAGGTGGGAATACGATAGGGCGGTAGCTCCATAACAAAAGCGCTGTCTTCTCCCTTGAAGATAAACTTGCTAAGGATAACCGCAGCACCCATGGCGCCAAAAATGGAGATCATATACATGGCAAAGACAACGCTGCCTGCATGCTCTGCAAAAAAAGCCCCGGCAAACAGAATGAAAACCGGTAAACGGGCTGCACACAACATAAACGGATTAACCAAAATTGTGACCATGCGGGCCCGGCGGTCCTCAATGGTACGGGTTGCCATAACCGCAGGGACATTACAGCCAAACCCCATAACCATGGGTATCATCGCTTTACCGTGCAGGCCAAATAGGTGCATGGCACGGTCCATGAGAAAAGCGGCTCTGGCCAAATAACCAGACTCGCTAAATATCGCCATGAAGAAAAATAGAATAATGATGTTTGGCAAAAAGATAAGGGTTCCACCCACACCCGCAATAATGCCTTCAACCAGCAGCTGTTTGGCCAATCCATCAGGCATAATGCCCGCTACACCGTCCTCTACAAACTTTACCCCTAACTCAATCCAGTCCATGGGGATGGCGCCGAGGGTAAAGGTGGTGTGGAACATTAACCAGAGCAACCCAAAGAAAATGGGTAATCCAAGAAGACGATTTAAAAACAGTTGATCAAGCTGGTGGGTAAAACGGTGACGTTTGTCCACTGCGTGGGTGCGGCTAACGGCTTCATTAAGAAGACCGTTAACATGGCCGTAGCGGGCATCTGCAATCATCGCGTTGCAGGCCATGCCATGGTCTTTTTCTAAATCATCACAGGCACGATGGACCAGGCGAAGTAACTGCTCATGGTCGCCTTCACGGGTAATGAGCTCCTCATCCCCTTCAAGAAGTTTGATGGCCAACCAGCGACTATTTTCACCATCAGGGCTGTTGGGGTGAAGTTCCTGCACCAGCTCTGTGATCTCACCAACAGCACGGTCCAGGTGTAGGTCAAAATTGACAAAGCGACGGGGTTTCACGCGACCCGTATCGGCTTGCTCAAGGGCTGCGGCAATTAAGGCGTCCATACCCAGACCTGTGCGGCCTGATGTTTTAACAACCGGTGCCCCCAACATTTCACTAAGCAGCTTTTCATCAACCTGAAAATTCTCATTTTCCACCTCATCAATCATGTTCAAGGCAAACACCATAGGCGTGCCCATCTCAATTAATTGTGTGGTGAGAAACAGTGAACGTTCCAGGTTGCCTGCATCGATGACATTGATGATGACATCCGCCTGACCGGCATGAATATAGTTGCGTGTCTCACGCTCCTCTGTCGTGGCAGAGGTTAATGCATAGATGCCCGGCATATCCACTAGGTCCAGCTCTCTTTTTTGCATAGAGAGATGGCGGGTTTTAACGGCAACGGTTACTCGTGGGTAGTTGCCTACTTGATCTTTCCCCCCTGTCAACCGGTTAAGGATGGAGGTCTTTCCACAGTTGGGGTTGCCAACCAAGCAGAAGGTTAGCGTATCCGTGGGGGTTTTCTCTAGCATGAAGGGCTCTTTTGGTTGGGCAGGGGAAGGTTGTTAACGGCTAGGAATCGGCTCAATATGTATCATTTTGGCTTCTCGGTTACGCAGAGAAAGGTCGTAACCCATAATGGTGTAGATGCGAGGATCACCAAAGGGGGCCGCATGATGTAAAGAGACCTCTTTTCCAGAGGTTAAGCCCATGGCGATGAGTCGGTTGCGCTCTTGGTCACTACCTTTAAGTGTCGCAATACGTGCGTTTTGACCTTTTTGTAGATCAGCCAGGGTCATGGTGGTCTCTCCTGCGGTCATTGGGGTGAGATTTTCTACCCTCAAGTATTAAATATAAATGATAATAGCTATCGATAGTAAAGGCAATCTAAGGTTGCTGCTCAGCGATGTTTTTGTTGGTTTTTCTGCATACTTGTAACAAAAAGCCCCGACCGATCAATAGGACCGGTCGGGGCTTTTTGTATCCTCTATCAGGCGATTTGGTTTAGCTCTTTTCCGCTTGATTGTTTCGGTCAGGTGCGGTGGCCATGTCGGTAATGGCGTCCACAGCAATATGGCCGTTCTTCTTTAGGGCTTGCATGGCACGGCGACGGTTAACGCTGCCCTGTTGCACATTGGTGGTCACAACCTCAGACAACCGTTGCGTTGTCTGTTCAACAGCACGGGCGCGGTGGCGCATGACTTGTATGGGGTCGCTTTCACCATGGCCTGCTTGCAAAATGGCCAGAGTGCCTTCCGTAACCACATGGGCGGTGCGAATGTTCTGGCGTGTCAGTTGGTTAAACATTTTGACGCCCAGACGCTGCATTTGCAGGCCTGTTTCCATCATCGCCTGTCCTGCTTCACCCAGTTGGTACATTTTGTCGACCACCATCTCCATCTCACCGGAACCTTCACAGTAGTCACAGGAGTATAGGGCGACAGGGTTGAGCATGGGGTCCATGATGGGCAGGTCAGCATTTAACATGCCGTCCCCGTCACAACAGGGGCACATGGTAGTGACATGACGTTCGCCCCAATAGGCTCTTAGGGTGTCATGCATAGAGTCATGAAAAGGTGCAAGCCAGGGTTCAAAAGGGTTAAACCATGGAGCTGTCTTGGATTCTGGCATCGTTAGAAACCCTCAAAGATTGAAAAGCATTCATGTGGTCAGATTGTCCAATATCTATAAAATACAAAAAGTAAACGGGTGAATGCAAGAGAATTTTTGCGATGCGGAATTTTAGGTAAGATCGTAGACGTTGGTTTAGACGCAGAAACCCAGTAGGTGTCGGTCTTTTTCACGCATGGCCCAGCCGTTACGAATGACCACTTCATCACACGGTTTTAGGCCATGACCGCGTACAGTGACAATGCCAAACCCGGTTTCGACCTCCACATGGTCCTCAATGACAGAGAGAACTTCCCCCTGTACAGGTTGGGCCAGTGCAGCATTGAGATTTTGGATGCCTGCGCACCATTCAGGTCCATCTTGTTGAGCCATGGTTCTCACCGTTCTACCTTAATATCTGTCATCAATTGTATTACTGCATAGAATTACGGGGCAATCACCACAATGGTGTTGCCAAAATTAAGGTGAGGCTTGCTCAGTCAGTCCGATGTATAGAAAAGCTGCAGCGACACCAGTGTGGGCTGCGTGGTTGCTTTTTTTACATGGTCAAGAGGGGTGTAACCATTCACAAGCGCGCCCCTGTGCCTTCGCTCTTGTGACTACACCAATGAAAGCCGGGCTTTATTAATTCGTGTTTCAAACAAAAACAGACCAAGAATCCAAGTCGTTATGTTTGCCCGGTGGCATTTTTGTGAGAGTGCGTAAAAGCTGTTCCCAGAACCATCATAGGCAGCATGTAAGAGGGCGTCAATCATTTGATAATTAAATGGGCCATACATGTGTCGGTGATAGCTGTCTTGGTATAAGCATATGAAATGACGCATATAAATATCAGTGGATAAAAAATGGACGAAAAACTGGGCGATTGTTCTTTTGCGTTGCACAACGACGGGGAACATGCTTCTATGTGGGCTTCTGTCGATACCAAGCCACGCTCGTATGCGGGTGCTGGCTCTTGATTTAGAGTTCAGACTTAAGGAGTGGGAAAATGGAAGATGTGGTCATCGTAGCAGCCGGTCGCACGGCCATCGGTAAATTCCTGGGCACCCTCAGTGGTCAAGAGGCCAGTGTGTTGGGCAGTACTGTTATTAAAGGTGTGTTGGAAAAAGCTGGTGTCGCAGCTGAACAGGTTGATGAAGTTATCTTGGGTCAGGTATTGACCGCCGGTGTGGGCCAAAACCCAGCACGTCAGGCTTCTTTAGCCGCTGGCCTCTCTGTTGAGACCCCAGCTATGACCATCAATAAAGTATGTGGTTCCGGCCTTAAGTCTGTTGCCTTGGCTGCTCAGGCCATTAAATGTGGTGACGCGGATGTGGTGATCGCAGGCGGTCAAGAGAACATGAGCGCTTCTGCTCACGTCCTGCCTAACTCTCGTGGTGGTCAAACCATGGGTGACTGGAAAGCCGTTGATACCATGATCAAAGATGGTCTGTGGGACGCTTTTAACGACTATCACATGGGCTGCACCGCTGAGAATATCGCTGAAAAGTACGGTTTCACCCGTGATGAGCAAGATGCCTTCTCTGCCGCTTCCCAGCAAAAAGCAGAAGCCGCACAAAAAGAGAACCGCTTTGCCGATGAGATCATTCCTGTCTCTATTCCTCAGCGTAAAAAAGATCCAATCGTTTTTGATGCCGACGAGTTCCCCCGTCATGGCACCACTGCAGAGTCCCTGGGCAAGCTGCGTGCAGCCTTCAAAAAAGAAGGTACTGTGACGGCAGGTAATGCTTCAGGTATCAACGATGGTGCAGCTGCCATTTTGGTGATGTCTGCCAGCAAGGCCAAAGAGCTTGGTCTGACCCCTATGGCTAAAGTGGTTTCTTATGCCAGCGCTGGTGTTGACCCCAAAATCATGGGTACCGGTCCTATCCCTGCGGTGACCAAGTGTCTGGAAAAAGCAGGCTGGCAGATCTCTGATCTGGACTTGGTTGAAGCCAATGAAGCCTTTGCCGCTCAAGCCATGTCTGTCAACAAGGACCTGGGCTTTGACCTGAGCAAGGTTAACGTTAACGGTGGTGCCATCGCTTTAGGTCACCCCATCGGTGCTTCCGGTGCCCGTGTACTGGTTACCTTGCTGCATGAGATGAAGCGTCGTGATGCCAACAAAGGTTTGGCCACACTCTGCATTGGTGGTGGCATGGGTGTCGCACTGGCCGTTGAAAAAGTTTAATGGGTCATACTGACCTATGAGTCAAACAGGGCAGGGCGGTGTTTACCCTAAACACCGCCCGCTTTTTAAACGAACATACTGAATCTGTAGAAGTTGAAGGAGCTGTTTCTCATGAGTGATCGCGTTGCTATGATTTCCGGTGGTGCTGGTGGTATTGGTACCGAGATTGTCCGTACCCTGAATGCCCAAGGCTACAAAGTGGCTTCCACCTGTACACTGATGGAGTGCGAGCGCGTCCAAAAGTGGAAAAAAGAGCGTGAGCTTGAGCATGTTGACGTTGTGATGGTTGAAGTTGACGTTAAGAGCTATGACTCCTGCGTTAAGGGCATTGAAGAAGTTGAAAGCCGCCTGGGTCCCATCGATGTGCTGGTTAATAATGCTGGTATTACCAAAGATGGCGTCATGAAGAAAATGACGCCTGATCAGTGGCAAGCCGTGATTGATGTGAACCTGACAGGTGCTTGGAACATGACCAAAGCCGTTCTAAACGGTATGCTCGAGCGTCAGTATGGTCGTATCGTAAACATCTCTTCCGTCAACGGTCAAAAAGGCCAGTTTGGTCAGGTCAACTACGCTGCTGCTAAAGCGGGTATGCATGGTATTACCATGTCTCTGGCTCAGGAAGTTGCCCGTAAAGGCATTACCGTAAATACGGTTTCTCCTGGCTACATTGGTACCGATATGGTGATGGCGATTGATGAAGAGATCCGTGACAAGATCATCGCTACGATCCCTGTTGGCCGTTTGGGTAAGCCTGAAGAGATCGCACGCTTGGTTGAGTTCCTGGCTGCTGAAGAGTCTGGTTTCATGACCGGTGCTGACTTCTCCATTAATGGTGGTATGTACACCCACTAAATATGGATGAGGATGACAGCTTGGCTGTTATCCACAAGGATCATGGAAGATCCCGCTGCCTTTATGGGTGGTGGGATCTTCTTGTTTGTTTTTAGACCCCATTTTCAGGTGCCACAGCATCCCTCTCCACCATAAAGCGGTTGAATTTTTATAGGGCGCTGGCACACAATGGGGATCAAGGTCACAATCCTTTATGAGGTTGTGACATGCGAATATCTATATTTTTTTTAGGTGAGTGACCATGGATCAACCCCGCATCATCAAGAAATACCCCAACCGTCGCCTGTATGATACAGAGACTTCTGAGTTTGTGACGTTAGAGGGCATTCAAAAATTGGTGGTGGAAGGGGTGGTCTTTAAAGTCATCGACTCCAAAAGTGGCTCAGATGTCACCCGTACCATCCTACTGCAGGTTATTGCAGATGAAGAAGAGAAGGGTGATCCGGTCTTTAGTACCGATTTTCTGACGATGATTATCCGTCTCTATGGTGGGGCTATGCAGTCCTTCACGGGGGATTTTCTCAAGCAAAGCATTACCTTCTATCTGGATAATCAAAAGAATTTTATGGATCAAATGGGAGATGGTAAACCCCAATCTCAGCAAGATCCTTTTGGCTTTATGGAAATGTTTAATAAGGCAACTGAACAGAACATGCAGTTCTGGAATCAGTGGCAATCCACCTTGTCAGGTGGCAAAAAGAAAGATGATGGCTAAGACCGTTATCTTTTAGGCTTTGCTTTAAAAACAAAGTCTTTGGTGTTTTAGTTTCCTCTATTCCTGTTGGTGGCATCCCCAAAAACGCGCTTCTTATTTTGCAATGCAAAAAAACGCTTGACGACACCCCGAAATCTGCGTATTCTGCATCGCAACATGTTGCAACGCAAAACGCGTTGCATCCCATATCTCAAGGAGACGTAAAATGGATAACAAGTTTGCTCAACAGTGGAACGATGCGACTAAATCTTTGCTGGATAACATGAACAGCTTCCAAAAGATCAACGAGAGTGCTTTCCAGAAGCTGGCTCAACAGCAAATCACCCTGGCCAACCTTTACATCAACAACAGCGTTTCCCAAGTGAAACTGCTGGGTGAAGTTAAGGATGCCCGTGAAGTTATGAACCGCCAAGCCGAGCTGGCCAAGTCCTTCGGCGAAGAGATGGTTAAGCACGCCAACGCAACCGTTGAGCTGATGAACGAAACCCGTGGCGAAGTTGCTACCCTGGTTGAGCAAAACCTGGAAGCCGTAGTGAACTCTGCCAAAGCTGGTGAGTAATCACCCCTTAGGTAAGCCTACCTGGTTAAGGTGATCAACCTTACACCTTGGGTAGATGAGAGGGGTAGGTCCTCAACGGGATTATAAAATCCCCTCTGAGGTGGGGCATGTTAACCGGTGGCCTACGGGGTTTGTAGGCCACCGGACCCCCCCACATCAAAATAGATTAAAGACGGAGAGAGTCATGTCGGATAACGCGCAAGCTTTCAACAGTTGGATGAGTGGCTGGAACGAGATGCAAAAGCAATCTTGGGACACCTGGTCCAAAACTGCCTGGGACATGATGGCCCAAGGCGCACCACAACAAGGTGCCCCCAACCCCATGAGTTTCTGGCAAGAGAGCATGAAACCCTGGATGTCTATGGGTGGTGGCGAGAGCATGTCCCAAATGCCTTGGGTTACCAGTGCTTTGGGTGGTCAGTCTGACGCGTTCATGAAGTTCTCTGAGCAGATCATGAAAGCCTTCTCTACCAACTCCACCGGCGATGCTCTGAGCGACTGGAACAAGCAGGTAGATGAAGCGATTAACAATCTGAAAAAGATGTTTGATCCTAAGTCCCTGATGGGCGAGCACGAATCTCTGACGGCTTTCTGGGGCATGCCCATGGATACGTTCCGTCGGGTTTTCTCCTCCATGGGTGCAACCCCTGGTGACTGGTTGACCGGCCTGAAAGGCGACGAAGTCAACAGCCATCAAGAAGCTGTTCGTACCCAGATGGAAAAGTTTCTCTCGGTTCCCGCACTGGGCTATACCCGTGAGTCTCAAGAGCAGCATCAAGAGGGTGTGCTTTATTGGTTGGATTTCCAACAGGCTCTGCACAACTATCTCTCCTTGATGTCGACGGTCGGCACCAAGTCCCTTGATGAGCTCCGCAACATCATGATGGACGAGCCTGAGAAGCTTAATGTTGATAGCCTTAAAGGTCTGTATGACCTGTGGGTACACTGTGCTGAAGAGGCTTATGGCGATATCACTGCCAGCGATGAGCACGCGGTTGTTAATGCCAACTTGATCAACACCATGATGAAGTTGAAGCATCACCAGCAACAGCTCTCTGGCGAGATGTTCAAGGCCATGAACCTGCCTGATCGTCAAGAGATGGAGCGTGCCCACAAGGGTGTGCAGCAGCTCAAGCGTAAAAGCTACGATTTGGCCGACCAAATTGCTGATCTGCAAAAAGAGAACAGCCGTTTGAAAGAGCAAGTATCTGCTGTTGATGAGCTGCGTGCAGAGTTCGCTGCGCTACGCAATGAGTTGGACTCACTCAATGGCGGGACTACGGCTAAAGCTGCTCCGGCTAAAAAGCCTGCTGCCCGTACTACTGCTGCTAAAACCACGGCTGCCAAGACAGCCGCTAAAAAGCCGGCCACTAAGCGTGCCAGCAACCAACAGGGAGAGTCGTAAGTCATGTTTCCTATCAATCTTACCCCCCAATCTGTTGCCCAGGAACTGGCCGATTTTAATAAGAATCTGGCCGAAGGGTATAAGAACCTCGCTGAGCTTGGTGCCATTGAAGTCGGTGCCAGTGATAAAGAGATCGTCTACGCTGAAGATAAAATGGTGCTGTATCGCTTTACCCCTAAGGTAAAGAAGCCCCATGCGGTACCCATGTTGATTGTCTATGCATTGGTTAACCGTCCTTACATGACCGACCTGCAGGAAGACCGCTCGACCATCCGCGGCTTGCTGGAAGAGGGAATGGATGTTTATCTGATCGACTGGGGTTACCCCGACTCCTCCGACCGCTACTTGGGTCTGGAAGATTATATCGACGGTTACATCAAGCGTTCGGTCAACCACATCTGCCGTGAGCATGATCTGGATGCCATTAACCTGCTGGGTATCTGCCAGGGTGGCGCATTTAGCCTCTGCTTTGCGGCACTGCATCCTGACAAAGTGAAGAACCTGGTCACTATGGTGACACCAGTAGACTTCCAAACCCCTGACAACATGTTGTCATTGTGGGCGCGTAATCTGGATGTAGATCTGCTTGTTGATACCATGGGCAATGTTCCTGGAGAGCTGCTGAACTTCACCTTCCTCTCCATGAAGCCATTCTCTCTGACAGGCCAGAAGTATCTGGATCTTGTTGAGATTATGAATGACAAAACCAAGCTCTGTAACTTCATGCGTATGGAGAAGTGGATCTTTGATAGTCCTGACCAAGCGGGTGAAGCTTTCCGTCAGTTCATCAAAGAGTTCTATCAAGAGAATGGTCTGGTGAACGGTACAGCTAGAATCGGTAACAAAACCGTTAAGCTGGAAAATATCACCATGCCAGTACTGAACATCTACGCTTCTTTTGACCACTTGGTACCCCCTGCGGCTTCTAAGGTTCTCAAGGGCTTGGTGGGTTCAGAAGATTACACGGAAGTACCTTTCAAAGGTGGTCATATCGGTATCTACGTTTCGGGCCGTGCCCAACGTGAAGTACCACCAGCCATCGCTGATTGGCTGAAAGCACGCTAAGCGTTGCTTTAAAGTGTATGGAGGCAGCCTGCTTCAATACGTGCACATGCCTGTCCCCCCAGGTGATGTCACTGGAGTAGGTTGTTTCCATCATGTCTGAATTCCCCTTCAGACACTTTTGAAAGCCCCCTGGATCTAATTTGATTCAGGGGGCTTTCTTGTGTCTATAACGCATGCAGCACTTGGTAAGGGCGGCTTGGTCCTGGCTGTTGGTGCCTGTCTTGGCTTTTGAACGTCGCTATACATCAATGCTTTGAAGTTACTTTATGTGTGTTGGGTTGTTCTTTTTCTGACTTGGTGAACCTAAGGATTATGAGTCGGTTGCACGCGATCGTTTTTTCCTTAGCGTTAGAAGGCCAAGGCCAAGGCCAAAACCTGGGGAACCGGGGATCTCCAATACACTGTTGTCCCAAAACAGAATATCTCGTCGCGCGGATGAATTTGGCGGTACCAACCACCCGCTTCGCTGGCGCTCAGCATCGTGACCATGCGCCTTGCATACCCGTGTCTTTAGCGAATTGTCAGGTAAGGGGGTTCTGAGGGTGCAGAAGAGACGGGTCTGCGGGGCTAAAAAGATGAAAGGCCAAATGCTCGGGAAGTGCTCAGGGATCTTGACGGTTTCAATCGTGCCAACCGCCCACTTTGCAGTCGCTCAGCATCGTGACCATGCGCCTTGCATGCCCGTGTCTTTAGCGAATTGTAAGGTAAGGGGGGTCTGAGGGTGCAGAAGAGGCGGGTCTGCGGGGCTAAAAAAATGAAAAGAAGAATCCTGGGGAAGGCAGGGAGCTTCTCTCTCAGACGCTCTCAAACCTTTTCCACCATTCAAACGATAAAAGGAAGGGGGGGAGGGGCAAAAAGGCTTAAATCTCTTCTTCCAATGCCTTGCCATGCATCAGTAGTCGATCCAGAAAATGGTCAAAATCACTTCTCTGCATCTCACCATTTACAAAAACCATACGGATCACAACACCCGTTTTTAAGACGGAATAGTTTACCAAAGAGTCACCACTGCGAACCAAACGATCCCGTAACCGTACGGTGAATCGATCAATATCCTCGGCCTTTTCAGGCTGATATCGGAAGCATAACGTCACAGATTCAGGGGCGACCATCAACTGCAGTTTTGGGTGGGCCTCCACCAACTGACAGGCATAACGGGTCAGCGAAAATAGGTTCTCTATACGCGCAGCATAACCTTCATCGCCAAAAAAACGCCATGCCAACCAAAGCTTCATGGCATCCACACGACGCCCGCATGCTAAAGATTTGCGACCCAGTTCAAATTGGTCAACATCATAATCCTGCTCATGGAATAGATATCGTCCACCTTCAGAACCACAAGCTTGACGAATTAACCCTTGTTCCTGAACTAAAATGACTGAGCTTATGAGTGGGATGTTCATCATTTTATGCGCATCCCACGTCAGGGAGTCTGCCCGCTCAACCCCTGAAATATGGTGCCGATGCTTCCCGCTCAATAACACAGAGGCACCAAAAGCACCATCGACATGAAACCAAAGACCATGTTCACGGGCGATATCGTGGATGGCATCTAAAGGATCAAAGGCGCCCAATACCGTTGTTCCCGATGTTGCGGCAACCATAAAAGGGGCTTTGCCTGCTGCTTTGGCTTCAAGGATCGCAGCTTCCAAAGCATCCGGTTTCATCCGACCCTGATCATCGCTGGGTACTTTAATCAATTGATCTAAGCCCAAACCCAAGACCATAGCGCCGCGTTGAAAAGAGTAGTGCGCTTGGTCCGAAACCAGACAAACCAGTGGAGGCAGAACGCTGCTCCCCGTACGTTTAATGTCAGGGAACATCTTTTGGCGTGCACAAAGCATGGCAATTAAGTTTGAATTGCTACCGCCGGAAGAAAAAATACCATCCGGATTAGAAAAACCAGCCAAGCTACCCATCTTTTCAATAAGGTAGCGCTCCATCAGTGTCGCCAGTGGAGCGACTTCATAAGTGTACATGGAGGTGTTGGTCAGCGCTGTAAAAACTTCCCCAAGAAAGGCTGGGAAATTAAAACCGGCAAACAGCTGATTACAAAACTGTGGGTGGCCTGTCTTGACGCTGTGCTTAAGGTACTCCTGTAGCACAGGGATGAGTGCTTCATGATCGGGCAATCCATGGGGGTGGATGCTCAAGTCAAATACCTCAGCCAGTTTTTCTGGTGGGAGGTAGTCGACAATACGATCGGTACTGTTTTGGTTTTCCTGTAGAAAATCCAGAATCAGTTGCGTAACAGCATTAAGCGTTTTTTCCACAGGTTTCGGGCTCCAGGGGGCAGAAGCTGACGTTTTCCATGGGATCATCCATCAGCTGAGCACCCAAACTTGCAATCTTAATCTATGCCAGTCACACGGTATCGTCTCGCCCATTGGGCCGCCAACATCTGTGTCGCTGGTAAACTTGGGGTCCAGAACGCGATATTCTAACACGGCTTCGTTAAAATCGGTGCCTAGAAAGGTGGCTGAGGTTGTTTTCTTCGGTGTTAATTAGGGATAAAAAGGAAAACAGGGGAGAAAATAGAGAGGAGCTGTCATCTACGATGACTCTTGGGGTGGGGATGGTCAGGCGAAAGGGTTAAAAATTTTCGGTCATGGTTGTCTCAATGGCTCGGTGAGCACGATCAATCCAATGTTCAATCTCATCTAATGTGGCATCATCAGAAAGTTCTGGTAATTCAAAGACAACTCCGTGCTCATTTAACTGTTCTTGAATTTTTAAAAAGTGAAAATCTCTGTACTCAGCGGTGGTACGAAAACGACGGTTGGCACAGGTTTCCATAGCTTGCATGGCGTGCAACAGATCATCCCGCTCATCGGGTGTTAGGGGGCGATCGGTCTCTAACAGCTTTTGGTACTGATCCTGAGCAGCATGCCATTTTAGTTGCCACGCAGGGTCGTAATCAGGTAGAAGGCGAATCACGTTAGAATACCTCATAAAGGATGATCAAGCGCATGGCGGGCCAGTGCGGCATCCATGGTTTGTAAGTGCGTATCAAACCACTTCGGAAGCTCTGCGGTAAGGAAGGTTATAATCGAGCCTGCGCCACCACGTTTAGCAAAACGAGTGAGCATAGCGCACTCACCCAATAGCCGCTGATGTTCTCCCCGATGTTCCTGTAGAGCACCAAATCCGCACTGTTGCATCAGCGCCTCCTCTTGGGAGAAATGCTCGGTCAGCGCGGTTACAATAAGAGGAAAGGTCTCCAGTATTTTCTCATCTGGTTCCTCTTTTAGTGATCTCAGTGTCTCTACGAACTGCTGGTGTTGGAGATCCATAAATTCAATGCCAAGTGCAATCATCTGCATTTTTTTCTCTTAACTTTCCAGGGTTAACAGGTGTTGGGCATCCCTGGCGATTGGTTCATCTATGAAGCCATAATCAGGATCAACAAACCCTGTCACGCCCTGCGTTTTGTGTTCGTGAAAACGTTCAACAATCTGTCGTGCACGCTGTAAGGCTGCTTGATCAGGAGCAAAAATACGGTTGATGATCTGTGCTTGGGCAGGTGCGATACACCCTTTGGCTGTATAGCCCATCGCTTTAACCTTGTGACACCACTTCTCTAATGCTTGTAGATTACGGTGATCCTGATACACAAAAGAAACAGGCATAAGGTCGTTGCTTCGGCACTGAACAAGAAAACGTGCCAGGATATAATCAATGGTGGGATTGTCTGGCTTGAGCAGTGACTGGGGAATGCCCAGATCAGCCATAAGGTCGAGAATTCCTAAATAGGCCGTTGTGACCCGATGATCAATTTTAAAGCGATCCAGCATGTTCCAGGCGGCTCGGGTCTCCACTGTAAAATGAAGATCAACGGCCTCATCAATCTGCATTAAGGCCATATGAAGTGTTTCTTGATCTTCAACTTTAGGTAGGCGGAATGCTTTGGGCTTAAGGTGACTTAAAGCTTTTAAATCCTTTAAGCCTCCCCGGTCCATGGGGTTGATGCGGATCACCACCTTATTCGCAAGGATGTTGGGGTCTAGCGTACCAAGTATCTCTGCAACCAGTTGACGAGCTTTGTTTTTATCCCCCACACCATCTTCCAAATTGACCATGGCCCAATCGGCGGCCAAGGAAGGAATTTTGTTTAGGTGCTGGGGGTTGTCACCCGCGACCATCATGATGCTACGTACAACGCTCATAACATGCGGCTCCGTCGTTCCATAAGTAGCTGACCAAGCTGATTTTGCCCTTTGCCTTGTTTATCTTGCCCCCAAAAAGGGTCAAAGGCCGTGTAGTTAACCAGCGGGTAGGGGGTGGTCTCTTGTAGAAATTCATCAAGTTGAGTATGGGTATCAAACTTGGCATTAATGGCACGATCCATAACCTCCCTTTTAACCTTCTCCCAATCTGGTCGAATAGGAACGGATCGGTCTTTGCCCATGAGGGCTGCTGTCATGGGGCTTGGGCATTGATAGATCCGTGCCTGCTGCTCACGATTTTCAAATTTGGCAGCCTGAAAATAGTGTTCAACCGTGAACCACAACTGATCATCCAACTCAAAAGGATGGTCAGAAAAGTTGGAAAAACAGCTGTACCAGATATTGGGTAGGGGGCTGCCCATCATTGTATCCATACGTTTGGGAACAGGGTTTGCAAAATCTATCAATGTTTGGCTTAAATCAGTTTTTATGCCATGCTGCAAGTGTATGAAATATAATGTTACTGTAGATTGTGGGTTGAGTATTTGTTCCGACAATTTATCTGAAAAGCGACATGCTTTGTTGTAAGGCAGACAGGAGTTGGAAAATGGGATCAGCTTGGGCGCTTTATGATCAACTGTTGGAACAGGCTACTTTAGCAGCAGGAGAAGGTCGGGTTGCTGAAGTGACGATTGGTCCTGTTTGGACCGTGGTACGGACCGATGATGGGGGTATGGGGTTAGCCATGAGCCCCTCTGTGGCGACCCGTACCCTGCCATGGTCGGGCTCACTGCGTGGACGACCATTAAGTGAGCTGATTACGTGGGTCAAGTCTTGGAATTTTCATGAAGCTGCCGTGGGCATGGCAGCTTTAAATGCCAGTTTGGGTATTCCCATGGCTTGGGCGCGTGAAGCAACCCCTTTGATGACACCAGGTTCAGCCAACCTTGCTGTTTTTGATCATTTTAAACGGCACCTTACCCATAAAAAAGTTGTGGTGGTGGGGCGGTATCCTGGCTTGGATCGTTTGATCGAAGAGGGTAACTGGCAGGTGTTGGAAAGGGATCCTGAGCAAGGAGATCTACCTGATAGTGCTTGTGAGTATCTTCTGCCCGAGGCTGATTGGGCTTTTATTACAGCATCGGCCTTAACCAACAAAACGTTGCCACGGTTGCTGGAGCTTAGTCGGCATGCGGTTACCGTGTTGATGGGCCCTTCATTACCTTGGTGGACGGAATGGTCCAGGTTTGGGGTGGATTTTTTAGCTGGGGTACGGATTGCCCATGAAGATGCTGTTCTACACACTGCGGCTGAAGGGGGTGGGGTGCGCATCTTTGAGGCGGGTGCGCGTTATCACCTTTTAGATGTTGGCTTAGAGAATATGGCCATTCTTAAAGGGGATATTGCCGATAAACACTCGCGTAGGGACACCCTGAAAGCTGAGATGGAACAGTGGTATGAGCAGGGCAAAAAAGGGCGTTTTACCCGTTGGTATGAACTGCAAAGGCTAGATGGAGAGCTGGCCGAGCTAGACCAGCGTTACCGACGCCAGTGGGATGCCCGTAACCTGACGGAGCCGTTTTAGAGGGGTTTAAGTCAGGGTTGATCTTGTTCGGTTTGATTGCCCTTTTCTGTTTTACCATCATACATTTGGTGGCCCTGCTTTTGTCGTGAGACCCCTTTAGCATGATACATATTACTGTCTGCGTGGTGAATAAAGCTATCGAGGTCGCAGTAATCTTCAGGACCTTGTTGAGCCAACCCAATGCTAAAGCTAACACCGTGGTTATCTTTGGGGTCGTAGGCGTCGCACAGCTTTTTACAAATGGCATAGGCTTGTTGAATATCCTGGTCGGGCATAATGAGGGCAAATTCATCACCACCATAGCGAAAGCCGGAGCCTTCATCATCATGCAAGGCTCTCTCAACCGCTTTACCCACATTGGAGAGGACTTGGTCGCCTGCTTTATGCCCAATGGTATCGTTGACGCGTTTAAACTTATTTAGATCAAAATAGACCAGCGTGATGGGCTGTTTAATGCGCTCAGCGCGGGAGAGCTCACGGCGAAGGACGGTATGGAATGTACGTTGGTTGAGCAACCCGGTTAAACCATCACGGGTTGAGAGCTCTTCGAGCTGTTTGGTGCGTTGGGCGACGGTCTCTTCCAGGCTCTCTGCATAGCGTTCTACCTCTTCCTTGGCGCTGTTGACCTCATTGATCAGGCTATGGATGTAGGTATCAAAAACAAGCTGCATATCCAGCATTAACAACTTGTGCAATGAGTCACGACGGGCATCGCAGAGCTTACAGGCTTTGCCTGATTTAGCATCGTTAAGTAGCATGGATTGTAGGATGTTCTCTAAACGAGCAACGGCGGTCACGTAAAGGCTGGGAGAGACCCCAATACGCTCATGGATCTTACCAATACGAAGACGTTTGTTGAGATAGTCTCGGTCGTAATACCCTTCAAACAGTTCAATGATATAGTTGCGGAGGGAGTTTTTGAGGCGGCGGAAAGTCTCTTGATCACCAATAATGAGCTGCACCTCAGGCAGTTTGGTTAAGTGGCGGTAAAACTCTGCAACTACTTTATCAACATTGGCTGCAACCAACTCTTTGCACTCCGTTAATCGATCAACATCTGCTTTGGTGAAATCAAGTCGACGTTTGCGCTTCTCCAACTCCAGATCAGTAATCTTCATCTGTTCAGACAGGCTGCGCTCAATAATATTGGCGGCAAGCATGCTTAAATTAGAAGCCAGATGTGTATTTTCAAGATCCATGTCAGGTCAACTCCACCATGTACCAAATGGTCCTGTCCAGCAAAGGATCGGACCATTTTATGTAACGTTTTGAAACCAGAACAGATAAAGGTAGCGTTTCATGGTTGCCTTATGCAACCTCTTTGGTTTTAAACATCAAAAATGATGCGGTTAGGAATCAACCAAAGAGACGCTTTTGACATGCGCAAAGATCGCTTTGTTGGGGGCAAGTTCTAATTCATGCCAGGACTTTTTGGTTATACGTGCCAATAGTGCAGGCCCTTCTTGATCATGCCCCAAGGTAATGCGCACATTCATACGGGCGTCATCCATGGGGTGGGCACTATGCACCCGAACGGGGAAGTGGTTAAGGATGCTTGAACCCTCTAGAGGGCGTAGAGAAAGGCTGACATTGGCCGCCTGAATGCGTAAACGGCAGTGCGTGCGCTGGTTTAGATCGCCAGGAACATAGACGTTAAAGCCGGGGTGAATTTGTAGTTTGGTCAGGTGGTGCTCAGCTTCAAAAGCTGTTGGGGTGCCTTGTAGGACGACACCTGCCACGGGATCTTTAGCAAAAGGGAGCTCTGGGTGTGTCAGTAGTGTCTCGATGGGGCCATGTAGTTTGACCTCTCCCTTTTCCAGATAGCACATATGGTCTGCTAGGCGTTCGACCTCTTCTAAATCATGACTCACATAGAGTGTTGGAATTTCTAAACGTTCATGCAGAGATTCCAGGTAAGGTAGGATCTCACGTTTACTGATACGGTCTAAGGCGGCCAAGGGCTCATCCATAAGCAATAATCTAGGCTGAGTAAGCAGTGCGCGGGCCATACCGACCCGTTGTCGTTCACCCCCTGATAGACGCAGAGGTGCCCGTTCCAATAGGGGTTCGACCCCCAAAAGGGCAACCACTTCATCAAAATCAATCCACTTTGATGTGCCTTTGGCTCGTTGGATGGCAAAATCCAAATTACCCCTGACAGACATGTGTGGAAATAGGCTGGCCTCTTGAAATACGTAACCAATGGGACGTTTGTGGGTCGGTATAAACTGGGTCTGGCTTTGCCATCTCTCCCCTAAAAAACTCAGCTCTCCCCGTTGAGCCCGATGTAAGCCGGCCACACACCGTAAAACAGTGGTTTTTCCACTGCCTGAGTGGCCAAACAGTGCGGTTACCCCACGGCCTGGTGCGGTTAAAGAGACATCAAGGTTGAATGTGCCCAGGTTATCCTGAAAATGTGCCTGGATGTTGCTCATCGCAACTTGCTCCCCATCCGTTTTTCAAGGGTGGTCATAGACCATATGACCACAAAGGCAAACAGCAACATACCGCCAGCCAGCAGATGCGCTTTATCCCACTCTAAGGTCTCAACATAGTCATAGATGGCCACGGAGAGCACTTTGGTCTCACCAGGGATATTACCGCCAATCATTAACACCACCCCAAATTCACCAACCGTATGGGCAAACCCCAGCACCGCGCCGGTTAAAAAACCTGGCCGGGCCAATGGCAATACCACATGGATAAAGGTATCCCAGGGGGAGGCTCTTAGGGTTGCGGCAGCCTCCAGAGGGCGTTCACCCATGGCCTCCATAGCGTTACGTATGGGTTGTACAACAAAAGGTAGAGAGTAGATGGTGGAACCAATAACCAGTCCAGCAAAGGTGAAGGGCAGGGTGGTACCAAAGAGGGCTTCTACCGCTTGGCCTAAGGGGCTATCAGGACTCATAATAATCAGCAGGTAAAAACCCAGTACGGTGGGTGGTAAAACCAAAGGCAAGGCAACAATGGTCCCGACCAACTCTTTCCACTTGGCACGGCTCTGGGACAGCCACCATGCGATGGGGGTGCCAACCACCAATAGAATGAGTGTCGTGGTAAAGGCCAGTTTGAGTGTGAGTACAACAGCGTCCCACATAATATGATCCCAAGTTGTTGTTGCCCTGTTGAACCGAGCAAGCCACGTAATGAAAAAAAGTCAGGGGCTTGAGGATTTATATAAAAAACAGAAAAGACCGGTGCCAACATAGGGCTGGATAAGCCCTGGTGTCTTAAGCCGTTCGTGTAAACATGATCGGTTTTGCCATACCTGAACAGCCATACCATCTCGATCCATAGAACGACCAAGCATCCTATTCCATGGACTCAACCCCATAACCAAATGAGGTGATGATCTGTTGGGCTTTTTGCTGTTTGATAAAGGTTAAAAAAGCTTTAGCCGCCGGATTGTTGGCCCCGCGTTTTAATAGAACCGCTTGTTGTGAAAGTGGGAGGTGCATCGATTGAGGAACCCTCCACCCAGGATGTTTACGGGCCACTTGAGAGGCGGCAACAAAACCCAGTTGGGCGTTCCCCGTTGCGACAAACTGAAAAGTTTGGGCAATGGAGTCCCCTCGAATCATCTTAGCCCTTAGTTTTTTATCGAGCTTTAGTTGGCTTAGTGTCTGTAAGGCGGCCGCACCATAAGGCGCTGTTTTGGGGTTGGCCAGGGCGAGTTTTCTAAATTGCCCCTTTTTTAGATAGGCCAATACAGCCTCTGGCTGCTTTAGATCACGCCCCCAGAGGACCAAACGGCCTGTGGCATAAGTAAACCGGCTCTTGGAGACTGTTTTTCCCTCTTTTTCCAACCGTTCCGGGCGGTTGCTATCTGCAGCCAAAAACAGATCAAAAGGGGCGCCATGGATAATCTGTGTATAGAGCTTGCCCGTAGACCCAAAGCTCATGCGCAGGGTGTGGCCGCTCTCTTGGTGAAAAACTTGGGCAATCTGTTTAGCCACAGCTGTAAAGTTGGCCGCTATGGCGATGCGTGCTTCAGCTGCTTGAGCAGCGGGGGTCACCAGGAGAAAGAGCAGCAGCGCGAGAAGGGGTTTGAAATGCATGGATGTCCTCTTTTAAAAGTAAAAGTGGAGTATAGCGAAAAATAGAGAAATGGGTATGGATAAGGTAGGGGAGGTCTCTCCTGAGACCTCCCCTTTTCATGTGTGTCTGGACGGAGTGAGGGAGGGAAGCTGACACACATGAAATATCTCTTTGCCAATGTGACCTGTTAGGCTTGAGCATCCTTTATGGTTGGCATTGGCAAAGGTATCGAATCGGTACATATCACCCTGTTTGCTCTTTGTAAAAAGCTCTGTAGCCACCAGCTATGGCCCTTTTTAGTGCATTGAGCTGGCCCACGTAAGATCGGTGCTGTGATGCTCAGCGTAAAAGGCGTGTGAGCAGAGCTGTCAGGGCATTAAACATCTCTTTAACCTTAAGCCGTTAGCTCCTTCTTGTCGCAGAGCTTCACCGTGTTGGTTCAGAAGGGTACCCATGTTTTAGACGGTCACGTTCTACACGGTATTGGTGTCTATGCTGGGCGCACAAAATGCCCTCGGTTTTGTCTGTAGCTGATTTGTGCAACCGTTCTGTTCATCTCTACGCGTTAATGGTTACGCTTCCACATGCCTTATAAAAGAACATGTTCTGGATGCTTACTATCCTGTGTTCTATATCAAGTGCGATGCCAATGTTAAGTTTATGCTTAATAAGGAGAATCTTGTGTGTGGTTTTGTCGTCTCTATCGCAAGCATGTTCACTTTGTCGTTTTGATGACAAGCAGGAGAGAAGAGGGGGGGGATTTGAAAAGATGAACAAGGGCCATATAAGAAAGGCCCATTTTCAGGAAGAAAATGGGCCTAACCTTATAGAAGAGGGATCGTCTGCCTTACATTTGTGACTGCAAGTAGTTTTTCAGACCGATCTTGTCAATTAAGCCTAACTGCTGTTCCAGCCAGTAGACATGATCTTCTTCAGTATCATCCAGTAGGCCGAGGAGGATCTCTCGGGTTTGGTAATCACGCTCTTTTTCGCAAACACTAATGGCTTCACGCAGCATATCCACCACGGCAAGTTCCATCTCCAGATCATTGGCCAGCATGACCTTTGGCTCTTTGCCAATTTTTATATCTGCTTGTTGAGTCAGATCTGGGGTATCTTCCAAAAATAGAATGCGGGCAATCAGCCGTGCCGCATGATCAGTCTCTTCTTCCATCTCATGCTTGAGCCGTTCAAACAGCTTAGTGTAGCCCTAATCTTCATACATGCGAGAGTGGATAAAGTACTGATCACGAGCAGCTAACTCATAAGCGAGTAGCTTCTTCATCTGTGCGATAACTTTTTTGTTACCCTTCATGTCAGCCTTCCTCTTTCATCTGCGCCTGTAGATAGTTGGGCAGGCCCATATCCTTAATCTGCTCAAATTGGGCCTCTAGCCAGTCAATATGCTCTTCTTACTCTTCCAGAATTTTTTCCAGTAGATTCCGGCTCACATAATCGCCCTGTTTTTCACAAAGCTCTATGGCATCTCGTGTTGTTTCTACGGCATCCATTTGCCATTTAAAATCACACTCTAAACACTCTTTGGGCTCTTCACCAATCATGAGCTTGCCCAGATCTTGCAAATTGGGGAGTCCTTCTAAAAAAAGGATACGCTCAATCAGATCATCAGCCAGCTTCATCTCTTTAATAGAGAGCTTGTAATCTTTTTTATTGAGTCCGATAAAGCCTCAGCTGCGGAACATGCGTGCATGGAGAAAAAATTGATTAATGGCGGTTAGCCGAATTTTCAAAACACCGTTTAATGTGCTTAGGAGTTCTGGGTTGCTCTTCACGCTCTGCTCCTTAAGGTTCTTCTCTAAAAAATGAGTAAGGGACATACCTCTTTTTGGGTATGAAAATGGCTTAGTTAGGCTTTGCTCTCTTTTAGCATGCGCTTCACACAATTACCACAACGTCCGCACTGCCCAGTGACCCCTAAACTATCATGTAGTTCCCGTACTTTACGCCCCCCTTTATCCAGCTCTTTTTGGATTTGGCGATTGGTTACACCTTTACACACACAGATATACACGGTTTGGGCTCCTGTCATAAAGCGTGGAACGAAACAGCGAGCACGATTCTTAATAAGAACAACAATGATTGCGAATAATTCGCAATCATTGTTCTGCTGGCTTACGGTGTGTGATGTCTCGGTTGCCCTTGGGGGAGGGAGGGGTAGCGTCTTGTCGTTGGGTGTTTGAGCTCTTTGGCCAAAGCTTGCCTGGGGTTGGAAAGAGGAGAGCGCCCCATGGAGTGAGCTGATGATTTATGAATCAACAGGCTCTGAAAAAGATCTCGTAACATGGTCCTGGCCCCTCATCCTATTAATAAAAAAAGAAAAACCCCGAAGATGCAGAGGATGCACCTTCGGGGTTACTGCCCGCCTACACCAAGGTGCCGTGAGGTGTTCGGGGCGTTGACTCTTTTAAAGATCCGCGGTAACGAATCTTTAAAAAGTCTATGTTGCACCGTTAAGGAGGTTGTCTCATCCAAGCAGGTACAAATTTATTTAGACGCGAATGAGAATAAAAGTCAATCTTATTTTTGGTGTTGACATACAAATAGGAATCGTTATCATTGGCAGCCTTGCCGGGTGATCTAGGAGGCGTGAGTGCAATGTGCCAAGTCAGTGCTGGAGTGAAAGGGTGGGTTATACGTGATCATAAGCGACTAAAGCTGTGGGAGATGGATGAACGTTTTCATTGTCCAGTCATTGGAACCTGTCTAACCATGCAGGAGCTGCGCAGTTTGACAAAAGGCTTTCATCAGCAGGTTGATGAGTCGACTGACTTTGAGGTGCATGTTACCGCTGTGCGTGGGGCCAAGCAGGGTGGGCGATTTGCCAAGAAGATGCAGAAGTTGTTCGATCGTAAATATGCGGCTTCCATTACCCGTATTGGTCGAGATAACGATATAGAGATGCTATCCAAGCACTGGCGTGAAGCCTTAACAACTGGGCGGGTTGCGGGTCCTCTATGGGCCATAGTGACCCATACTTCAGTAGATCAGGCCTTGTTAGAGCGTATGTATGGTGACATCCACATGCTATCGCATTTGCAAGGTAGCTATGTGCGGACACAGATCAGGCAAGATGACCAGTTGCAGCGACAGGTTGAGCTCAGTCGGGATGCACTGAAAGAGGCCAAAGTTAAGTTTCAACAAGCTTTGGATAAGCGCAATGGTTTGATTGATGGATTGCAGGAAGAGGTACAAACCTTACGCCAAAAACTTAACCAAAACGCTCAACCTGTTCAGGTAGTGGCCCATACTGAAGATGAAGAGATGGCTTTGGTACTTCAGCAGACAACCCGGCGTAATGAGCGTTTAGAGCAAAACAACCGAGACCAAAGCATGTTGATCATACAGCAGCGGGATCAGTTGGCTGAACTGCAATGGTCGATGGAAGAGATGCGTACAGAACAGGCCTCTCTAGAGCGGCATATGCAGCAGTGACTCACCCAAAACTGTCCCCAAAGTGGTGGGTGTGATGGTCGTGCCTGTCCGCAACCTGATCTAAAGGGGCAGTGCTTGCTTTATGTCGGTGGTATTACCCATATAGGAAACCGTTATAAACAGTTGGTAACCCAACAAAATGGTGAATTAATTCATCATGATGGTGGCGTGGGGGATAGCCGCGCCCGCTTGGAAGCCCTGGTTAGTCGGGCAGATGCCGTTTTTTGCCCCGTTGATTGCATCAGTCACGATGCCTGTTTGAAGATAAAAAAGCAGTGTAAGCATCAAGATAAACCGTTTATCCCTTTGCGTAGCAGTGGCTTGGCCTCTTTCAGCCGTGGCTTGCAGAACCTAACCCAACATTGATTCTTAGCTTAGGAGATTGAGCGTGACCTATTTGTTTAACGCCCATTTGGATCAGCAGCACCCTAGCCTTGAAATCAAAGATGCCGCGACGGGTCAGGTTCTTCTTAAATGGTCTAAAGCACGTGTTTTACAAGCCATGGAATAGTGGAGAGCTCTATGGTCCAGAGCTGGCTAGTTGTGATCTAACCGCGACGGATCAGTTGGCCGCAGAGCTTTTGGCGGAGCAGGGGTAAGAAAGAACTATATGGGGTTGTTTAAGCTTGGTTGGCTTTTTGTATGCATAGCCTTAACGTGTGCTGTCTCTAGCTATACATCTAATCGCTTATAATGTTGGAGACTCCCCTTTTTTTGCAGATAGCGCCCTCTTTTTAGACGGTGCTCAAAAATAAGCCGACACAATGCTGATTTGTAAGGCTTTTAACGTTCCTCCGGAGATGAAAATCGTGTCACATTTTGGATCCAAATCCCTTATGGGTGCCGCAGCATTAATGGCGGCTTTTTGCGTAAGTTCACAAGCATCTGCCCAAGATCTGCCAAGCCGTGCAGAGATGTGGAAAATGATTCAGATGCAACAGCAGCAAATTCAATCATTGCAGCAGAAACTGGGTCACACCAGCCAAAAAGTGGCCAAGGTGGAAAAAGTTGCCGAAGAAGCCAAAACAAAGGGCGGTGGTGGGTCTAACTGGTCCGATAAAATCACCATTGGTGGTACGGTGGAAGCCTCAGCCTCTACGACCGAGAACAAATCTGGCACCATTGGTACATTAGCGGATGGTAGTGATGTCAACTTGGATAAAGCTGAACTGACAGTGGATGCTAAGGTTAATCCTTGGGTCTCTGCCAATGTCACCATGCTCTATGATGGTGACTCTGCAACGGCGGTCGATGTCGATGCTGCGACCATTACGGTGGGTAATGCAGAAAAACTACCTGTCAGTCTGACAGTGGGTAAAATGACCCTGCCTTTTGGTACCTTCGAGACCAATATGGTATCTGACCCCATTACCTTGGAAATGGCGGAGACTGCCGATAGTGCAGCGCAGGTTAATTTTGCCAAGAACGGTTTTACCATGGGGGCCTATCTCTTTAATGCAACCTCGCAAAAAACTGGGGATGATAACCAGTTGGACCAGTTTGGCTTTAACCTTGGTTACGCGACTGAGGTATCCGGTGTTTCTGCTGAAGTCGGTCTACACTTCATCAACAGTGTTGAGAACTCGGGCGGTATTTCAACAGCCATGACCGCAGCTAACCTTGCACTAGATGACAGACTACAGTTCAGCCTGGGGTGTGAACGCTAAAATTGGCACAGGTGGTGTGGCGCTGATTGGTGAATACATCAAAGTTGCAGATCCTCTTGAAACCACCACTGCTGGCTGGACCAACAGCACCAAAGAGCCCGCCGCTTGGCAGACTGAGCTGGCTTATAGCTTTCCCGCGATGGGGCAGGATGCTGTTGTTGCGATCGCCTATAACGGTTCAAATGAAGCCTATGAGGTCGGTATGGTTAAAAGCCGTTTAATGGCTTTAGCTGGCATTAGTGTTTATGAAAATGCGGCGATGAACTTGGAATGGAAGCGTGACAAGGACTATAGCGTTGCGGATGGGGGTAGTGGCAACGATGCCGATACGGTAACCCTACAACTGGCAGTAACTTTCTAATCGATTAGAAAGCCTGTTTGTATCATAGAAAAGGCCCTGTGAAGGGCCTTTTCTTGTCTTTGCATTCCAACCAACGGCTATGAAGAGGATTGGGGGGAGGCTCGATTATTGAGGAAGGGGAGCAGGGATAAGCTCTTTACCAGACCTTCAAGAAACATATGGAAAATGGGTACCAGGAGCAGTGACGTTGTAAAGTTCTTGGGGTTTTGTATATCAATGATCCCCTGTATCCATTCCGGCATAGGGAGCAGTGCAGCCTGAATAAACCGGGTGATATCATGACTGAAAAACAGCTCACCATAATTTGTGAACAGTACATAAATGATGATCGCCACAATCAGCAGTGTGATATTAGCTAAACGGGGTCTCCCTTGTGTAACCCAAATGATGACCAAGCTGATAACGGTGCCGAATAAAATGCCAAAAAGGTAGCTGTATGGAACGTCTGATGGGTTGTTGTCACCAGATGTAAGTTTAATTTTTGTATGTACCGGGTGCACAGCCACGGGCAGATATTTGGCCTCCTTAATGGTCGCAGCATGGTCTTTGTCCAGTAGTGCTTCAACGAGGTATTGATTACTGGTTGTTGAGTTTGAAAAGGTCGACAGCATGGTCCATCCCCGTCTGAACCGGCTATTGCTTAAACGAGAGGGGTCATGAAAAGCCACCACCATTTTTTTGGTGTTGGCTAAGCGTTTTTTAAGGGATGGGTCGGTTGCCAACTCTTTACTGACACGGTTCCAGACCTCGATGTGGGCCGCAAAGTTGGCAACACCAAAAATCAGTAGGTCAGGAGGGTTGGCCTTAAGCTTGTCAATAATGGTTTTGGTGTTCTTGTCGACAAAGTGGTCATTCATCTCTCCAGGTTTATTATAGTGCAAGTCGACACACTCAATTTGGCTGGCCGATGAAAAGTTGGCTAATCTACGAAGTTGAGCTTCCAAATCATTTTTTTGATAGGTGGGACCGACACAGAAAATTTTACTGTCCGGCATAATATTAAGACGTTTAGCCAGAGTTCTGGGCTCTTCATTGGAGGGGAAAATATGCACAATGGCATTTTTAAGAACTTGATTGCTCACCACTTCAATGGAGTCTTTACCGGTTATATAATCAGGGGGGGATTGAAACGTGTTGGGTTGATACGGCTCATCCCAGTTGGTGTGTCCCAGCTTGTTCATGATCGCCAATTTCATACGTAAAATACGTTTAACACTGGCGCGCAGTTCCCCCTCTTTGTTTTCATAGTGTTTATACAGCTTGTCCAGTGTTTCCATCAGCTCTTCTGGTGAGATTTTCCATTTAAGTCCTTTTGCTCCACGCTTTCCGTCGCCCCTGGCATCTTGAAACATGGAGGAGATGATGATCATGTCATGGCCAGATTCAAAGGTATCTACCATGATATCCAAAAGTTTGAAAGCATGGGTGGAGCGCAGAAAAACGATATCATCGGCGATCACAACACCATCTTGAAAAGAGAGGTCTTTTCTCAGATAGTCAATGGCATTTTTGCACCGTGTGATCATGGTTAAACAACTGGGTTTGGCCTGGTCATGTCCAAAGGCATCCACAATAATGTGCGATGTCATGATAGAGAGGGTATCCCGCCGGTTCTTTGTCTGTAGGATCTCTTTATAGGGCTTGGAGAATGTCGTGAGATCATCTCTGGAAACAGGGAGGGTCAGGGGCACTCCCAGCATATGAAAGTCGATGTTCAAATTGTCCCACTCAGTAGGGAACTCCATTTTGCCATGGCCAGGCCAATGTTTGAGCGTACCCCCTATGCCAGACTCATTGAGGCCATCCAGGTAGGCGCTGGCATACTGTGTAACCAGTTTTTCATCAGAGCTAAAAGAGCGGGTACCGATCACAGAACCCTGTTGGTTTAAATCCACCACAGGTGCAAAATTATTCGTAATCCCCAACTCTCTTAAAGTCTCTCCCACCAGCCAGCCCATTTTTTTTACAGAGGTGTCATCCCTTTTGACCGACATGGCCATGGGGCTAGGGGTGTTATTGACATTTTTAAACCGTATGGTCTGTACCCGCCCCCCTTCAAAGTCTGTCATGATCAAAGCGGGAATGTTGATACTTGCTGCAGAAAGATCTTGTATACGGCTTGATAGCTCTCTAAGCGTCTCCTCTTTCCACTGCTTTTTGATGACCGAGTTCTCTTTTTCGGTGAGAGATCGCTTAAAGAGCCGTCTGTGCTGTTTGCTGTGCCATATCCAGTAAGCTTTTTTATTAAATGAGAAGTTTCCGATTTTATACGCATTAATAAGGGTGCTTAGCTGTTGATCAGACTGTTTGCTGGCTTTTTTAAGCGAATCTGAACTGAGCTCCTCTTCAGGGAAAAACCAGGGAGGGCCCAGAATGATCTTTTGCCCAATCAGCTCTTTAATGCTCATGTTTTTTACAAGTGCATCGATATCAATATCCGTCTGTGAGTCTGGTGTTGCGTAGAGCGGTGTCACCACCAGACATATTAAAACAGACAGAACAATACGACTTAAATTAACAACCATACTTGATCCTTTGTGATTTTTTGGTGTTATTGTAAGCTTTTTCTGTTTCATTAAATTACAAAAAGAATAAAAAATCAATAGAGTGTTGGTTGACCTGTAAACGCTCATTTTTATGAGTTGTTTGTTAGGCCTAACAAGGGTGGGCTGTTGAGATCTGAAAGATAGGCAGTTTGCGACCGACAAAAAGGCTGTTAGGTGAGACTTTTTTGTACTGCTTTAATCTGCCAAAGGGATAAGAGGGTCGGGGGCTGAGAACAGGGTACAGAATCTTAATCAACCATACAGGTGCAACTCTGGAGATCTGTTTGGTGGCTGCATGTATGGCTAGAGTAAGGTGTGGTGCTTAAAGGCGATATAAAGAACGGGCGAGGATCATATCGGCAGGCACTTCCAACAACAGCAGCCGTGCTGACCCCGTAACCAGGGGTGGCCTATGTGGTGGCAGCCATAGCTCGGTGGTGGCCCTACACCGCATGGGTATGTGGCAACGGTGCGAATGAAGTATCCTGCTGCGGTGTTTTGGACCTATAAGGGGTCTTTAAAAAGGGCTTTTATCTCATATACTGGGCTGATAGAGGCCCAGTCACCCCAAGGCATACCGTGGGTATGGCTTAGGGTGACCCTTTTACGGCCTAAATAGGTTTACCCGTAACGAACTTACGGTTGAATGCTTATACCCAGGTATGGGCACGCCCTGCCACCACTCCATTATTGCGCTTGATCCTTTAGAATATGGGTACGCATGGTGTTAAGAAGATCTTCCAAAGCAACAGGTTTGCTTAAGAAGTCACTGGCTCCAGCCTCCATACATTTTTTACGATCCGCCTCTTGTGTTTTAGCCGTTAGTGCAATAATGGGTAGGTGTACAAAGCGTTTGTCTTGTCGTATACGCTGCATGGCCTCATAACCATCCATATTCGGCATCATAATATCCATGAGAATACAGTTGATTTGGGGGTTGCGCTCCAGCTCTTCAATGGCTTTTTCACCATCCCTGGCCATTAAAATTTTATCCGCTCTCTTCTGTAGAACTTGTGCCAGAGAAAATGTGTTGCGCATATCATCATCAACAATCAGCACAATAATGGGTGGTAGCCCCAGGCTCAGTGATTCCAGCTCAACGTGATCTGTTTCAGGGGATTCGGTCTCTTCTAAAATGCGAACTTTGGGCAGTATGGTGCCGGAGCCATCAGGCATAATCTGAGGGTCGATTGCCTCTTTAGGTTTTTCGAGCCATTTGATTAAAACAGCCAAAAGATCCATGGTTTCTACCGGTTTGGCCAGGTAGTCGCTGGCACCATGGCTTAGGCATTTTTCACGATCACCGGGCATCGCCTTGGCCGTTAAAGCCACCACGGGTAGATGCTGAAAACGGGGTTGTTTACGTATCTCCTCGGTGGCGGCATAACCGTCCATTTCAGGCATCATAATATCCATGAGTACCAAGTCGATATCTGGATGTTCGTTGAGCACAGCTAACGCTTGCTGACCATTGGCTGCACTGAGCACCAGTCCAACCCGTTCATCAAGCATACGCTTTAAAGCAAAAACATTACGCCGGTCATCATCAACCACCAGCACGGTTGTATTGTTGGATTTAAAGTGGGTTATAGCCTCCACCTGTTCACTGGGGCTGAGTAGGTCTGTGGGGTCATCATAATGCAAGGTGGTGGTCTTTTGGAGCTGATGTGGTAGCTCAAGCGGCAGGTAGAGCATAAAGGTTGAACCGTGCCCTTCCGTACTTTCTACTTGAATCTCCCCTCCCAACAGATCGGCAAATTTGCGCGAGATAGATAGCCCCAGGCCCGTACCACCATAAGCTCGGCTGGTGGTGCCATCCGCTTGCCGAAAGGCTTCAAAAATTTGTTCCCGTTTATCTTGGGGAATGCCGATTCCCGTATCGGTTACGGCCATAACCATGCAGTTTTCTGTGTCCAGCTCTGGATTCATGAACAGCCGTCCACGGCTGGGCCTTGCTAAATGAACTGTAATGGATCCTTGGCTGGTAAATTTGAAGGCATTGGAGAGAAAATTCCGTAGGATCTGTTCAACCTTGGCCCAATCTGTAGAAAGTGCGGTGGGAACTCCTGGTGCGATTTTAAAGATAAAGGAGAGATCCTTCTCTGTAGCCAAAGGCTGAAAGAGGCGGGTGATGGTGTGTTGTAGATCGGTATAGGGGCGTTTCTCTACATACAGGTCCATCCGTCCGGCTTCAACTTTGGAGAGGTCGAGAATATCATTAATCAGGTTTAACAAATCCCGCCCACTATCATGGATGACCTGCGCCGATTCAACCTGATCTTTGCTCAGGTTTTTCTCTTCATTGGTGCTGAGCATTTTAGCCAAAATCAGCAGGCTATTGAGGGGGGTTCGTAACTCATGAGACATGTTGGCCAGGAACTCTGACTTATAGCGGCTGGCATTTTCCAGCTCATGGGCTTTTTCTTTAAAAACATTGGCAGCCATCGCCATGGCACCAATTTCATCACTCCGTCCTCGGCCCGGTATCTCGTCATCCTGTTTGCCGCGCGCCAAGCCTGTCAGGGTGCGTGTCATGGCCTGAATGGGTTTAGAGATGTTGTTGGTAATGCGCCATGCCAAAAAAAGGCCCAGTAAAATACCCACCACCGATACCCCACGGGTTACCCATTGCGTGGTAGAGACCGATTGCGCCATCTTGGTCTCAACGGTCCCTTGTTTCTCCAAGGATATTTTTTTGAGCTGGTCGGCTAGGTAGCCAATACGGGCCGCTTCTCCACCCATGACAACATAGACAAGGTGCATATAAGCCCGAGAGGCTTGTACCATGTTGTTAAAGGCTTTTTGGAAGGAACCTGCCAAGGATTTTAAGGTATGAGATTCTGCGAGGCTTCCACGTTGTCCGCGGTGTTCCGTCAGTTCGTCTAAGGAGTTGGAGAGCTGTTTGAGTCGGTTACTGGTGGCATCGACCAAGCGAGAGTTGGGTTTGATTAAAAAACGCAGGGCGTCACGTTGAACCAGAGCCAATAAAGTTTGGGCATGGCTGGCCAATGCCGCGCCATAGTTATCATTCATATTTAATAAGTGTGTTCGGACGACCTCTAGCTTTTTTAGGGCTTGGTCGCCACTACTTTCCAACTCTTCAAACGCCATGCGGTCCCGTAGTTGCCGCTCTTCAACCGCAGCATCAAAGTTTTCCGCATAGAGACGAAAGTGATTATCCATCTGCGAAAGCAGTTTGGCCCGCTCTGGGTCCTTCACCCGGCTTCGTGTCTCTTGCATTTGGCGGGAGAGAATTTTCTGCATCTCTTTTACCCGCAGAGCAAGCCCATCATAACCCGAGTAGGTGTAGGCCAGCACGCCGCGCTGCAGATCCAATACGTTGCGTTCAAGATCAAGCACTTCCCGCACATGGCTGTTGGTCTGGCCATACTGTTTAAAGTTAACCACAGCTCGGTCAATACCCACATTACCTACCATGGCCTGTGCCACAATGAGTGTAAGAACCAAACCAAAGCCTAAGAATATTCTTAGGCCAATGGATCGCTTTAACGGTCGGGGCAAGGTGAACATGGGCCACTCTCCGCCATAAAAAAGGCAACACGGTTACTTAAGATAAAAGAAATTCATGCCAGCGGGGCAAGCTGTACTCATAGGTATCCATAACGGTGTTCCATACCGCGACGTTACTAAAACGACGCCAGTAGGAACCGCCATTGCGCACAGAACCTTTACGGACAGATATATTACCATCCGGTCCGGGTAGGTCTTCTATAGCAGGCTTACCCTCATACCAATAATCCCACTCTGCCGGTGTTAAATGGGGGCGGGCACGTTCAGGGTTGGATATGTAATACCCTTGTCGTGCCACAAAAGCGCCTGGCCAACCGGATAACCACCAGTTCATAAACTCATAGGCCATATCTTGAACCCGACCCTGGGTTTGGGAGGAGAGGCACATGACACCATGCCACGCTCGGTACCCTTCCCGGGGGGCTGAGTAGATGGCAGGTATAGACTGTTCATTCAGTGCCGCCACCGCAGGAGAGAACATACTGGCAATGACAGCTTGCTTCGAGGCAATCATCTCTGCAGACTCAGGTACAGAGTTCCAAAATCCACTGAAGTGTCCACGGCGTTTCAAGGTGATGAGGATGTTGAATAACTGATCAACCTCCGCCTCTGTCATGTTCCCCATATCCTTAAAGCTCATCATCCCCTGGGCTTCTGCAGCCAGCGCCAAATCAAAAATACCAATGGTGGGTTCATTGACGATGGCAACCCGACCATGCCAGCGTTCATCCAACAGCCAGCCCCAGCTTTCGGTCTCATAGGCCACGCCACGGGGGATCTCTCGGGTATCGTACCCAAAGGCATCGACATTATGTACATAGGGTAGAAAACTGATCATTTGGGTGGGGGTGGATCCCAAACTGTTATCCGGTTGTACATGGAGCAGTTTGTAGGGGGCATCCCCCAAACCTACCTTGGATTCAGCGGTTAAACGTCCTGTTTTGGTCAGGTCGTTAACCTCCCCCCAATAGCGAAGTTTTTTGGTGTCGATGGGTTGAATAGCCTCGGCACGCCAGAGGATATTCATACTGTTAGACCACTGCTCATAAATATCAAAGCTGTCTGGCCGTGATGAGGCCCGTTGTTGCACCCGAGCACTGCCGCCAGGTTGGAACTGAATGGAAAAGCCCAAATCAGCTTCGGCCTGTTTACGGATGGCTTCTCTTAAGGTCACGTGGGTGCCCATAACACGCAGAGTGGGCTTTGAGGCATGAACGGCGGGGGCACCCATAAGGCTAGTTCCTGCCAGTGCGGCAGAACCTTGCATAAAACGGCGACGGGTGACACCCCATGAGTGGGGAGGTGATTGGTTAGACATAGGGTCTCCTCAACATCCCTTGGACAGGTTTAAAGGGATAAGGAAGTTGCTGGCCGGCCTGATGGATAACCTACAGAGCCTGAAAACCCTCTTCAGCTAACCGTTCTTGTATGGTCTTTAAGGCGACTTGCAACTTCTGACAGCAGGTTTGGATCTCAACCAAAGGTTGCTGCTGTCTGGCCATGGCTTCAAGCTCAGCACAGAGATTAGAGAGCGCGTGCGCCCCAAAGGTTGCGGTGGCGCCCTTTAAGGTATGGGCCTCCATAACCATGTCATCGTAGTTACCACTCTGTACGGTAGAAAACAGTCTATCAAGCCGTGCCGGTAATTTGTGATAAAAGCGTAAAATGGATTGACGATAGCCCGATCCTGTCTCACTTTTTAAGACATTAAGGGTCATGGCATCCAGTGTTGCCACATGAACCTCTGTAGGGGGGGCTTCTGTCTGGAGGTTCTCTTCATCTGTTGGGGCTGGCGGGTGATGGGCGGCAATACGATCCAGCAATTGAAGTAAGTAGGCGCGTCGAATGGGCTTGGAGAGGTGATAGTCGCTGCCTGCTTCCAGGCTGTTGTTTACATCCTGCTGCATGGCATTGGCCGTTAGAGCGACAATAGTTGTAGGAGGTTCATGCTGGGACTCTTCTCGCTTACGAATGCGGCGTGTGGCCTCTAATCCATCCATGTTTGGCATCATGCCATCCATCAAGATTAGATCAAACTGACTGTACTGTGACTTCTCAACCGCTTGTACGCCATCTTCTGCTTCAACGATCTGGTGGGGCGTCTGTTCCAGGAACGCTTTGATCAGGAGGCGGTTATCCTCCATGTCATCCACCAGTAAAATCCGCAAAGGCTGCTTGGACCGTTTAAGCTGGGCTTCGTTTTGTTGGGTTGCGGTCTGTTGGTCAGAGAGACTCTCTTCCTCTGCAATGGGCATGCTGACTGTAAAGGTAAATTGACTGCCTTGGCCCGGTTGGCTGAGCACGGATATTTTACCCCCCATACGCTCAACCAGTTGGCTACAGATGCTTAATCCCAGGCCTGTTCCCCCAAAGCGTCGGGTTGTTGAGCTTTCCGCTTGGATAAAAGGGCTGAAGATTTTTTTTAAGACATCGGGCTCCATGCCGATCCCGCTGTCTGAAACCGTGAATTGTAAGAGACCTGAATCCAAGTAGGCTGCATGAACAGTAATACTGCCATGCTGGGTGAACTTAAGTGCATTACTCAGTAAATTAAGCAAAATTTGTCGAAGCCGTTGACCGTCCCCATGGACATAAGCAGGAAAGCTTTGGTTGATTATGCAGAACAGCTGTAGCCCTTTGTCATTGGCCGCTTGGCGCATCATACCCACAACGCTCTCAAGCTCAGCGCTGGGGTCAAAGATAAAGCGTTCTAGCCGTAACTGCCCGGCTTCGATTTTAGAGAGGTCCAAAATATCGTTAATCAGTGCCAGAAGTGTGTCGCCAGCGCGTTGTGAAATGTTTAGGAAGCGACGCTCTTTGGTGCTTAAGTTTTTACTGCCCAGAAGAATTTCCCCCATACCTAAGATGGTATTCATCGGGGTACGTATTTCATGGCTCATGGTTGCCAAAAAGCTGCTTTTGGCCAGGTTGGCGCGCTCCGCCTCCTCTTTGGCCTCTAACAGATCTGCTTCCAGTTGTTTGCGTTGGCTAATATCCTGATGCGTGCCCACCACTCTAAGAGGTTCACCGCTAAAGGTTCGGGCGACAACCTTACCCCGTGCTAAAACCCAGGACCAATCGCCCTGTTTGGTCTGCATGCGGAACTCAGCTTCGTAAAGCTCGGTCTCCCCTGCCAAGTGACGGTTAAGACGTTCTTGGGTGGGGTGAAGATCATCTGGGTGTAGCAGATCTTGCCATGTTTGGGGGGTCATGGATAGTTCATCAATCTCATACCCCAGCATGGTTGCCCATCGTGGGCTATAGTAGACCTCGTCATTTATGAGATCCCAGTCCCACAACCCTTCGTTGGCGCCATCCAGAGCTAACTCCAGGCGTTCCTGATTTTCAGCCAGGGCTTCCCGGAGTTGTTCAGACTCAACACGGGCATTGTATAAGTTTAAAAAAAGATCAACTTTGGCGTTCAAAATTTGATCATCAATGGGCTTTTCAATATAGTCAATCGCCCCAGCCTGATACCCTTTGACCCGATGAAAATTATCTTTATAAGCCGCTGTGATCAAAATGATCGGCACACTGCTGGTGCGGTCCAAACCGCTGGCCATACGGCTCACTTCAAACCCATCCATGCCAGGCATGTCGACATCCAACAACATCAATGCCAGATCATGCTCGAGCATCAGCCCCAGCGCTTGATTACCGGATTCGGCTTCAATGAGCTCAGCATCCACTTTTTTTAGGAGCTGCCTGAGAGCCATGAGGTTGGCGGGCTTGTCATCAACAATTAAGATTTTAGGCAGGGTACTTGGGGTGCTCATGATGGCAAACCAGTGGTCGGTGTCGCGCTGCGGGTTTGAATAATGTGGGTCGCAAGTTCAAGCAGTTGGCCATAGGGGGCTGGTTTGATGAAAAGGGGAATTCCTTCAGGAATTCCACCGTGTTCTTCTATCACTTTTTCGTCTAGTCCTGTGATCACAACAATGTGAACCCCTTGAAGCTCTTCGGTCTTCAGAATGGCACGGATCATGGCAAAACCATCCATTTCTGGCATGGCTAGGTCCGTTACGATCATATCTGGGCGTTTTAGCCCGGCTTGCAGAAGCCCGTCATACCCATTTTGTGCAATGGTAAGATCTACAGAAAAGGGCCAGCTTGTTACAAAAGTCTTAAAAAAATCGATCAGGTGGGGGTCATCTTCTACCAGCAGCAGATCCAAAGCTTCTGCGCGGCTCCCTTGTAATGCCAATTCGCGTTTGGCCAGTAGTTCATTAATGGATTTCTGAGAGATACGCCGGTGACCACCTGCTGTTCGCCAGGAGTTAAGTAACCCTTGGTCTACCCAGTTGTGCACAGTACTTGCAGATACACCTAGCTGACGGCAAGCTTGAACCGCCGTTACATAGGTATCCTCTTGTGGATTGTTTTCTGACGTTGTCATAAAAAAATCTTGAGTTTGTTGAAGTGCTTAGGGTAAAGTCTCCAGATTCTCAAAATGCCCTTTTTTACAAGAGTTCTGAGTAAGCTGAAGTAAACAACCTGTTCATTCTAGCAAGTTCTGCTTAGTCTCTCAAATTTCATAGCTCTAGAAACTGCAAAAGACCCAATTTGTAAGTTCTATACAAAAACCTAAACATCACATGGAAAGGAGGCTGACATGCTCTATATCGTGGCTATTTTTGGTGTAATCCTAGCGGGTGTGCTGGGCTTTTTCCTGGGTCGGCGTGGGGCAGGGAACGCTCAGGATTTGGTGCAGCGCTTAGAGCAAGCAGGGCGCGGTGATCTGATCACGTCATGTACCCGTGAACAGGGTATCTCTGATCAAATTGGTCATGCCTATAATCAAATGATTGGCATGATGGGCGGGAATTTACGTCGTATTGTGATGCAGTCAGATTCGGTAGCGGCTTGTGTGAATGAGCTCAATGAGATCAAAACCGTTCTGGATGATGACGCCAAGCAGAGCATGCAGGCCATGGACGCGGCAAAGGTCCAGTTTGCCCAGCTTGAAGAGGTCATCGTAACGATTCGTGATGATGTCGGCGTTTCTACCGGTCATATGGATCTGATCTCTCAGGCGACCGAGTCTCTCTCGGCAGAAGTGACCACGATCGCTTCCGCAGCGGAGCAGGCCAGTCATAACGTAACAACAATGGCCTCAGCTGCGGAAGAGATGACCTCTAACCTCACAGCAGTCAATGAGAGTTTGCATGATGTAAATGGCGCGTCAGCCAATGTGGCGGCGGCTGTTGAAGAGATGACGGCAACCCTCGATGAGGTGCGTAGCCGTTGCCAAATGGCCAGCCAGGAGTCTCAAAAGGCTGCGACGCATACGGAATCAACCCAGACCGTTATGGGTGAGCTTTCTAAGTCAGCCGGAGAGATTGGTCGTTTTATTGGCATGATCAACACCATTGCTGATCAGACCAATATGTTGGCTTTGAATGCTGCCATTGAAGCTGCAGGTGCTGGTGAAGCGGGTAAAGGCTTTGCGGTGGTGGCCAATGAAGTTAAAGAGCTGGCCAGTCAAACCGCTGAGGCAACCAAGTTGATCTCAGAACAGGTTGCGATTATTCAGCAACGTTCGGACACTGCCGGGGATGCAACCCGTGAGGTCTCTGAGTTGGTGGGTGGTATTAACCAAGCCAACCAAGAGATCACCGTTGCGGTTGAAGAGCAAAATATGGCGTTGCAGGAGATTGCCAGTGCGCTCTCCTCCGTCACCCGATCTTCGGACGATGTCACACGTAACGCTGCTGAGTTGCAAGAGGCCGCTAATGAAGTGGCACGGGCAGCATTGGAAGCAGCCAATGGTACACAATCCATTGCAGAGTCAGCCTCTGCTGCGGCAGAAGCGGCAACGGGTGCTAACACCCGTAACCGTGAAACAGCAGAGCGTATTCATGCCATCCATGCGCAAACTGAAATTGCTGGAACCGCAGCAGAAATTTCTCTGGAGCAAATTACCAAAGTCCATGCGTTGGCAAACTATATGGAAGGTTCAGTCAACACATTTTCCATTTTGATCGATGTCGTTCAAGGGGGGGTCGAGGCACTCCGGGCTTCGCAGATTAATTACCAGACGGGTGGTGGTGAGACCTTTGATGTGCGTATGGTCAAAGAAGGACACTTGGCTTGGTTAAGGCGGCTAGAGCAAGCGGTACGCGGTCGTCTGGATATTGACCCGACGGAAGCGAGCCGTTATCGGGAGTGTGCTTTTGGTCATTGGTATTATGGGCCAGGGCAAACAGCATATGGCAACCTTCCTGTTTTTCAGGAGCTGGGTGGCTTGCATGAGCGGGTGCATATGTCTGCTGTGGAAGTTCTGGACATGGTGCAAAAAGCGCAGCCGCATGAGGCCATTGTTCAAGCCATGGGCCGCTTTAGTAAGCTACGGGCCGAGCTGTTTGTGAAGCTCGATCAACTCTACATGGTTCAGGTATCTCATGATCATAAGATGATTGAGTGGGATGACTCCCTGGATGTGGGTGTTAAACAGTTTAATGAAGATCACCTGAAGCTCATGGACTATATCAATGAGCTGCACGACGCCATGAAAAATGGTCTGGGTGGGGAAAAAGCGGGGGATATTTTAACCAAGCTGGTGGATTTTACCAAAACCCATTTTGCCCGAGAAGAGGGCATTATGAAAAAGCATGGTTACCACCGCTATGAAGAACAAAAAGCTGAGCATGTCAAGCTCATTGCCTCGTTGGGTGAGAAGCAAGCTGACCTTGAAGCAGGCTCTGCCACCGTGGCGTTGGACCTGCTCTCCTTCTTGCAGACATGGTTGATTGAGCATATTAAGGGGGAGGATATGCAGTACCGTCCCTTCTTTGCACAAAAAGGGGTGAATTAACCCTCTTCACTGTGCGTATCGATCGACAGTATGTTATGCGGGGCTTTAGGGCTCCGCATTTTTTTGTGCCTACTCTCTGTAGAGCAAAGATGAATTTTTTATTCGGTCTGTTACTCTAAACTTACGGTCAGAAGGTTCGGTGCTCTGTTCTGATCGGTATAAGTATCCTTAAAGGTATATGCCTCTTGGCTTTATCCTCTTAGAGTAGGTTTGAACAGAAGATAAGCTCCATAAGGCAGCCGGTGGTCAACCGTGGCGGGTTTACCTTTAAGGTTCCATTGTTTGAATACAGATCAATGCATTTCATGATGGTTTGGTTATAGACGTTAAGAGAGATGCAAGTCGTTTAGGGCTTCGTTTTATACCGTAAGGGAGCACCATGTCTATAAGAGATAAATACCCTTTTAAGGTGCCGTTTTTTTTCATCATAAGCTATGTGGTTGTGGGATGTTTTAGCTTCTTCTTAGAAGGAGAAGTTAATGGGGTTCCTCTGTTTTTCCCTGCCTATGGTATTGGCCTTGGCGCACTTTTGGTGTTTGGGTATCGCCTTGGTTGGTCGGTGCTTGCGGGGGCTCTTCTGCTTCATGGTTTCATTTTTTCTTCATCCTCCCAGCCAATGATGTGGGGGCTTTTGTTTGCCCTCAGTCTGGGGCAAACCTTACAAGTGCTATTGGCAACTTATTTAGTGCATCGCGGTGTTGGTAAAAATAGTGCCGTGATTGAGGTGGATCATCTGATTCGATTTACATGGGCTGTGAGTGTGGCTGCCCTTGCCATGGTGCCGCTAACTGTCGGGGTGTTGTGGGGCTATGATCTTGTTGAGGTAGCGCAGCTGCCCATGGTTCTACTACATGCCACTGTTGGGCAGATCTTGGGTGGGTTGATTGTCACCCCTGTGGTTTTGAGTTTTTGGGGCAAACCTGCTCAGGTTTGGCAACCGCGTCGATATACCGTGGCGATCCCTTTGGTGTGTGCTTCCCTTCTGATGGTGGTTCTTTATCAACGGGTTGTTGAGTGGGATAAAACCCGTGTAAAGCTCGAGTTTCAAATTCAATCTGAACATTTGGCCCATGCTTTAGAGGTGAATATTCAAGGGTATTTAGATTTTGTTCATGCTATTGAACGGCTTTATGCGAGCTCTGATTATGTTTCTCATCAGGAGTTTAAGGCGTTTACATCCCATGCATTGCTTGCTTTCCCAGGTATACAGGCCCTGGAATGGGTGCCTGAGGTACCCCATGCAGAGCGTCAAGCTTATGAAGAGGCTGCCCAGGTTCAGGGTATGCACGATTTTATGATTCGTGCTCGGAATGCTGAGGGCAAAATGGTGAAGGCACCAACGTCTGATATTTATTATCCCGTCTATTATGCACTACCTTACGAAATGAATAAGACCGCTTTAGGGTTTGACCTGGGTTCTAGTCCCGTCCGTCGTCAGGCCTTAGAGAAGGCTCGGGATACAGGAAAGATGGTGGCCTCTGCTCGAATTCAACTGGTACAGGATAAAGGCAGCCAGTCAGGTTTTTTGGTGTTCTATCCTGTCTATCAAAAAGGGGTAGAACCAACCCGTGAAGAGACACGTCAAGTGACGTTAAGGGGGTTTGCACTCGGGGTGTTTAGGATTGGGGATATGCTGGAAAAGGGCTTCAGAGATCTGCCCAGGGAGGGGGTGGAATTTCGTTTGATTGACCTTTCTGCAAAGCCAGCACAACAAGAGCTCTACCAAACACCCAATTTCCAGACAGTGGTATCCGACAGTGAGCTGCAGTGGTCATTCCCCTATAGCGTTGGGGGGCGATCATGGAAAATCCAGTTTGCGGGCAGCCAGCATTATCAGGATCTGTTTAGCAGCTCCTACCCGCAGTTAACTCTATTGTCAGGCCTGTTTACCGTCACATTGCTGGGGTTATTCCTGTTGTTGCTAACCAGTCGTAATGTTCGTATTGAACAGCTGGTTGAAGAGCGTACAGCCCAGTTAAAGGATAGCGAATCCCGATTATCGGCCATTTTTCAAACAGCGGTTGAAGCGATTATCACCATTGATGAAATGGGACATATTGAAAGTGCAAACGCAGCGGTTAGTACGCTGTTTGGTTATACCGAAGAGGAGATGATCGGGCAGAATGTCAAAATGCTCATGCCTGCCCCCCATCGGGAGAGTCATGATGGTTATCTGCATAACTACAGAACCACAGGTGATGCAAAAATTATTGGCTCGGTTCGCGAAGTTGAAGGGTTAACCAAAGCGGGAGAGCTTATTCCTCTTGAACTCTCCGTGAGTGATGTACCCATGGCCAACCGGCGTATTTTTACCGGTATTCTGCACGATATTCGTGAACGCAAACGGAGTGAAAAACTGAAAAATGAGTTTGTCTCAACGGTCAGTCATGAGCTGCGTACTCCGTTAACCTCCATTCAGGGCTCCTTAGGGTTGATTAAAGGAGGGGTGGCTGGAGAGCTTCCCCTGAAGGCTGCTTCCTTGATCAGTGTGGCGCATCGTAACTGCGAGCGGTTGGTTCGGTTGATTAATGATATTTTGGATGTGGAAAAAATGGAGGCGGGTAAAATGGCCTTCAAGATGGAGCAACAAGCCATTTCACCTCTCATATATCAAGCTGTGGAAACCAACCGGGGGTATGGGGAGAAGCATGAGGTTGAGTTGAAGCTGGTGGAAGATATGCCTGAAGCGATCGGGGTGGTTGATAGTGATCGGTTTGCGCAAGTGATGGCAAACTTGATCTCAAATGCTGTGAAATTTTCGCCACCTCAAGGTCAAGTTGAAGTGATGCTTTCTTCGCACAAGAGCAATTGGCTCATTCAGGTCGTGGACCACGGTATTGGGATCCCCGACGCTTTTAAACCCCATATCTTTGATAAATTCTCTCAAGCGGATTCTGGCGATACCCGGCAACAAGGTGGAACGGGGTTAGGGCTGGCGATCTGCAAGTTAATTGTCGAGCGTATGGGTGGAGTGCTGAATTTTGAAAGTGAAGAGGGTAAAGGTACCTCTTTTTTCTTCACGTTGCCTAAACATAATCAGGTCTCTGACCTTCCTCCAGAACTTGACCAAGCCTCTGCGGGGGCTCGGATTCTGGTCTGTGAAGATGATCGTGATATTGGTCGTGTTTTGGCCATGTTGTTGGCAAACGAAGGCTATCAGGTGGATGTTGCACAAACAGCGGCTGAGGCCAAAGTACTACTTCTTCAACATACTTTTTCAGCTTTAACCTTGGACCTTATGTTGCCGGATCAACATGGTCTTTCACTTCTTCAGGAGCTGAGGAAAGATCCCAGGTGGGAGCATTTACCGGTTATTGTGGTCTCAGCATGGGTTGATCAAGCGCATCAGGCTCTAGATGGCAGTGCCTTAGAGGTGGTGGACTGGCTGAATAAGCCCATTGATGAAAAGCGGCTTATGCATGCTATTGAGCAGGCTAGGTATAAAAACCGGGAAAAAGTGACCATTCTTCATGTCGAGGATGATCCCGCACTACGGCAGGTTGTTGAGGTGATGTTGGAACCGCTGGCCCATATGGTTGGGGTTGGCTCTCTTTCTGAAGCAAAAGAAGCACTTTCTAGCAAAAAGTATGACTTGGTCTTGCTGGATATGACATTGCCCGATGGACAAGGTACTGATCTTCTGCCTATGCTGCAAAAAGGGGCCGAGAGTATTCCTGTGGTGGTTTTTTCTGGTGAAGATCTCCAGCAGGATATGTCACAACAGATTAGCGCGGCTTTGGTCAAGTCCCGTACCAGTAACGATACACTTGTTCGCACCATTGAACAGGTGGTTGGGCAAGCAATAAAGCCCACGACGACCCAGGGAGAAGCTGAAGATGGCTAGACAATTGGAACGCATTCTTTATGCGGAAGATGATGAGGATATCCGTGATGTGGCCATTATGGCGTTGGAAGCTATGGGGGGATTTACCATACAAAGCTGTGAACATGGGCAGGCTGTGGTTGAGCAGGTGATCGACTTTAAGCCTGATTTATTGTTGCTCGATGTGATGATGCCTATTATGGATGGCCCAACCGCGCTTCAACAGGTAAAAGCCATGCCTGAAATGCAGTCGCTGCCCGTTATTTTTATGACCGCCAAAGTTCAACCCCAAGAAATAGCTGAGTATAAAGCTTTAGGGGCCATTGATGTAATCACCAAACCTTTTGATCCCATGACACTGGCCGATCGTGTGCGCCAGATATGGGATGCCAACGGCTCCGTGTCATAAGGGATTGGATGCATGAGTAGTGATAAGCAACAGGCCTTTTTAGAGAAGCTGCAGAGTTCTCGAAGAGACTACACCTTGAAGCTGCCTGAAAAATGGCAAGAGATTGATCAAGCGTGGCAGGCTTTTCAGGCTAATTCCCATAACCAGGATGGCTTGGTGGAGCTGCACCGTATGGTGCACACCATGGCGGGCTCTGCAGGCTCGTTTGGGTTGGAAGAGGTCGGAGAGCGTGCCCGGCATGTGGAAAAAAGGCTTAAAGCATGGCTCTCTGCCGTTGAGCAACCTGCCCAGACTCAAATTCAGGGCGTACAGCGGGGGCTGGATCTACTTAAACATATCATTGAAGGGGTTAAGGAAAATTTAGAGGTGGAAAAACCCTCGCTGATTTCCCAAGCGGCTGAAGTGAAGACCCCTTTAAAAAATAACCGCTCAATCTATTTGGTCGATGATGATGATGCGCTGTCAAAAGAGCTAAAAAAGCAGCTGGAATACTATGGGTTTGGTATTGATCTGTTTGAAAATATAACAGATTTTAAAGCTGCCATGCAAAACAAAGAGCCCGCACTGGTCATTATGGATATTCTATTGCCTGATGGCCGTGGTACCGAAGCCATGCAACAGATACAAATGGGTAGAGAGGCACCTTTACCGGTAATCTTTTTATCCGTTGAGCACAATATGCAGGCTCGGCTTGAGGCGGTGCGTAGTGGTGGGGTTGCCTACTTTGAAAAACCGGTAGACACCCACCGTTTGGTGGATTTGCTGGATACCTATACCGCCATAAGCGATGCCCAACGAAACCGCATTATGATTGTTGAGGATTCAAGATCCCTGGCTGAGTATTTTGCCCTTATTCTTCAAGGGGCTGGTATGGAAACCTGTGTGGTGTTGGACCCTATGACTGTGATGGAGAATTTAGAAGCTTTTCAGCCTGACTTGGTATTGATGGACCTTTATATGCCCCAGTGTAATGGGTTTGAAGTTGCCTCGGTTATTCGTCAGCAGGAAGCCTTTTTAAGTATTCCTATTGTCTATTTATCTGGTGAAAAAAACCTGGAAAAACAGTTGGAGGCCCTGAACCTGGGGGGCGATGATTTTCTCACCAAGCCTATTCAGCCTGATCATCTGATCTCTTCTGTGGTTGCACGGATTAAACGCACCCGTAAATTACGTTCCATGATGGTGAGGGATGGCCTGACCGGGTTGTTTAACCATACGACAACCAAAGAGCGATTAATTCAGGAGGTCGAACGCGCACGACGGCAACATGGCGAGCTGGCGTTTGCCATGTTGGATATCGATCATTTTAAAAAGGTGAATGATACCTATGGCCACCCTTGTGGGGATCGGGTGATTAAGAGCTTGGCCCGTTTGCTAAAACAGCGCTTGCGTAATACCGATATTGTTGGTCGGTTTGGGGGGGAAGAGTTTGCCGTAATCCTTATGGATACCGACCAGGATACGGCCATGAGGCTACTCAATGATTTGCGCGAGGCCTTCTCCCGTATTGAACATCAGGAAGGGGATGCGGTTTTTACCAAAACATTCTCCTGTGGTGTTGCAACATTCCCAGCCACTCAATCCCCTTCTGAATTAAATGATCATGCGGATCAGGCGCTTTATGTGGCTAAAAATGGTGGGCGTAATCTGGTCTCACTTTTTGTCGACCCAGATCAAACTTAAGGGGTTGTAACGGGTCCAAACTGAAAAGGAGAATGCCATGAACAAGCCCTTAAAAGCTGTTGTTGTCGATGATGATGCAAATATGCGGTCCCTCGTGATGTCCCTTTTAGAAGCGCAGGGTGTAATTGTTGTTGCCGAAGGAGAAGACGGTGGTGATGCGGCCATTCTCTACGATCAGCACCATCCTGACTTTATGTTGCTGGACTATCATATGCCGACTATGAGTGGATTGGATGCCCTAAATCAGGTCATGAACGCCGGTTCAGACCGTATTGTTATTATGCTTTCATCTGTACCAGGACCGCGCAATAGTGTGGTTGATGACTGCTTGGTTGCAGGTGCTATGGACTGGATACGTAAAGATCTTGGGCCGCAGGAGATGGAAGCTCAACTGCAAGGTACCCTGGCTAAACTTTTTGGATAGTGGTTATGAAACCCATTGTGCGCCATGCTAGACGAGGGGATTTGGATGCCCTGGTAACGCTGCTTGAACAGTTGTTTGCCATGGAAGTTGATTTTCAATTCGATGCCCCCACCCAGAGACAGGGGTTGCTCTTACTACTTCAAACCCCGAACGCGTGTTTGCTGGTGATTGAAGATCAGTATCAAGTTGTGGGGATGTGCTCTTTGCAGAGTATCGTCTCCTCTTCGGAGGGCGGGGCAGTTGGTATTGTTGAAGATGTGGTCATTGCACAGAGCCACCGGGACCAAGGACTTGGCCATCTGTTATTGCAAGCGCTAGAGCAGGAGGCTAAAGCGCAGGGGTTGTCGCAATTGCGGTTAGTGGTCGATCAAAATAATGGCGCGACGCTGGCTTTTTTTCAACGCATGGGGTGGATGGGGACAGAGCTGGTCGCCATGATGAAGCAGCTTTAGTATAGACAACGCGCTTGTGTAAAAAGCCAAGCCCCCTCACTTAGAGGGGGCTTGGCTTTTTTTTAGAGGGGTTCTGTTAAATCTCGGTGGGTGCCATCACAAAATGGAAATTTGGTGCTTTTACCGCAGCGACAAACCGCAACCTGTTGCTCGGTTTCCAATAGAATAACCTCAGGCATCATACCGCTCCCTTTGTGGGTACCATCACAGTGAGGTTGCAGTTTGCTGCGGCCACATCGACAGATCACATGTTTGCCCGCTGGCAAAGTAGCTTTGATCGGGGATCGGGGATACATCAGAGAGCCTCCTGTTTACGCGCAGAGCGATGATGCGGGTTCGGGGCGCGTTTTTAGCAGGTACAGAGCACCCTCTACCCAGTTATGGCTTTTTCATCCTTAGATCCACACTCAGCTTATGGGCTGTCAAACCTTCAGAACCTGCTAAGGCTGAGGCTGCTGGTCCAATGCTGGAAAATGAATCTGCGGTGCATCCAATTAAACTGGTTCGTTTAATAAAGTCATGCACACCCAGTGGGCTGGAAAAACGCGCCGTTCCATTGGTTGGCAATACATGGTTTGGTCCAGCCACATAATCCCCAATGGGTTCGGGGGTGTGACGTCCCATGAAGATGGCACCAGCATGATCAATTTTATGCATCAAACGGCGTGGATCGGTCACGGCCAGCTCCAAATGCTCGGGGGCAACGCGGGAGGCAATGGCCGCACCTTCCTCAAGATCTTTGACTAAAATAATACCACCACGTTCCGTAATGGATTGATGGGCAATTTCAGAACGGGAGAGGGTGCTGAGGTGTTCTGCCATGGCCTGACGAACCTGTTCAGCAAACGTGGCGTCATCCGTAACCAAAATGGATTGGGCGTCGGTATCATGTTCCGCTTGGGAGAGCAGGTCTGCTGCAATCCATTTAGGGTCGTTTTGGTTGTCGGCAATCACCAAAATTTCGGATGGCCCCGCAATCATATCAATACCGACTTTGCCATATACCTGTCGCTTGGCTGTAGCCACATAGATATTACCTGGACCCACAATCACATCTACGCTGGGTACTTGCTCCGTACCATAGGCCATAGCAGCAACAGCTTGCGCGCCACCAATACGGAAAATCTTATCCACCCCAGCCAATTTGGCTGCGGCTAAAATGGCGGGGTTTACCTGGTTGTCTGGTGTGGGGACCACCATAACAAGCTCTTCAACCCCAGCAACTTTGGCGGGGATTGCATTCATCAGTACCGAGGAGGGGTAGCTGGCCAAGCCACCAGGAACATATAGCCCGGCTTTTTTAACAGCCTGTACCCGTTGCCCCAGTAGCGTACCCGAAGAATCCATAAATTCTTGAATGCCCATCTGGGGGAGCTGCCAGCTGTGGTAGTCAAAAATACGCTGTGCTGCTAACTCCAGCGCTTTATAGACCTCTTCTGGTACATTTGCCAGCGCATCTTCCAGCTCAGCTTCGGTAAACGCCATGCCTTCAGGTGTTAACTCAATGCGGTCAAAACGGTGGCTGTACTCAATAACCGCAGCATCTCCACGTTGACGTACATCCGCAATAATAGCCGCAACCCGGCTTTCAATATCGGCCATGTCTCCAGCGTTCCAGGTTATAAGATCCTTGAAACGGGATTCAAAATCGGTATCAGTGGTGCGCAGGGTGGTGAGGGTCAGGTCGCTCATGGAAATTCCGTCTATGTCAGAAATACGTTCTATTTACGAAGGGGCATATTGTACGGAGGGCTGGATCGATACTCAAAAGAAAAATGATAGATCAAGAGATGACTTTAAAAGCCTGACATATTCACCCTTAGTTTCTCTCCCTATTCACCATGAGTACAGACTGGGTGTGATGAATCTTAGGGGCTTCTCTCTTTTAATGGCGTTTTTGTTGGTAGGGTTGTCCAATCTATCTGTTCCATGTTTGTTTCAAAAGATGAGCTCTGTGTTTTTATCCGCATGCATGGTGATCATATCGAACCATGTTTTATTTTTCGGGCGTAACGATCGAAGGCGGCTCGTCGAGTGATGAAACGTGGTTGTTTCGCTCAAAGAGGTTGAATGGCGAGTGGCTGAAAAGCTCTAACAGCGTTTGTTCTCATGGGGAAGGGGGAGCGTTGATATTTGGCCCTGTATCCATCCATCTCAGAGGGTTTTATGATCTCCTGTTTTTTAGGTTGGCTTACTTGCCATTGACTATGCATGGTGCGACCCATGACCGCGAAATGCCGTTGAAAGTATTTCAATGTGGATTGTGAAGCTGTTGAAATAAGGTGGTATTCCGGGTGGTCGGTGTTGCTCTATCTCTTCAATACAGAAGATAGAAATAAGCGGGTGGGGCTCTGCCAAGTTTAAGGGTTAAACGGCACACTTAGAAAAAGTTAAGCCCGGATCTGATGATCCGGGCTTATAATTTGGGGGTCTTCTTAGCTTTTGTGCAAACTCTAGCGACCCAGTCGCTGGATATCCGCCCCCAATGCCTTGAGTTTCTCTTCAATCCGCTCATATCCCCGGTCAATGTGATAAACACGGGAAATTAAGGTCTCACCCTCTGCGCATAAGCCAGCCAAGACCAATGAGGCTGAAGCGCGTAGATCTGTCGCCATAACAGGTGCACCGCGTAATTGAGGAACACCGCGCACAACAGCTGTGTTGCCCTGTACGGTGATGTCAGCCCCCATACGCTGTAGTTCAGAGACGTGCATATAGCGGTTTTCAAAAATAGTCTCTTTAACCTGTCCTGCACCATTGGCCACCGTTAACAGCACCATCATCTGTGCTTGTAAATCGGTGGGGAAGCCGGGGTGGGGCAGGGTGGTGATGTCCACAGCCTGAAGGGCGCCAGGTTCCGCTTGTACCCGAATGGCCTTATCCATCTCATCCACTTGGCAGCCTGCTTCACGCATCTTGGCAATATGAGCTTCAAGCAGCGCTGGGTGGGTGCCCGTCATGGTAATATCACCACCAGTTACGGCAGCAGCAACCATAAAGGTTCCGGTCTCAATGCGGTCTGGCAAAATATCATGGGTGGTTCCGTGAAGCTTATGAACCCCCTCAACCGTGATGGTCCGTGTACCTGCACCCTGGATCTTTGCACCCATTGAGTTAAGCAGGTTGGCCAGATCAACAACCTCAGGTTCCGCCGCCGCGTTGTCTAAGATCGTGGTACCGTCGGCCAGAGCTGCTGCCATCAGCAGGTTCTCTGTTCCGGTTACAGTGACCAGATCAAACACAATATGGGCACCCTTTAGGCGACCCGCCTTGATACGAACATAACCATCTTCCAGCGTGACATCTGCCCCCATCTGCTCTAAACCACGCAGATGTAGGTTGATGGGGCGTGAGCCAATGGCGCAGCCGCCTGGAAGGGAGATCTCTGCGTGCCCACACCGTGCAACCAATGGACCCATAACCAGAACAGAGGCGCGCATGGTACGCACCAAGTCATAGGGGGCCATGGTGTTGTTAATGTTACTGCAGTCGATGGCCACCCCAAGTTTTTCATCAATGGTAATGGCAGCGCCGTGTTGCCCCAGCAATTCCAGCATGGTGGTCACATCCCGCAGGTGGGGAATGTTGCGCAGGGTTACGGTTTCCTCTGTCAGCAGGGTAGCCGCCAGCTCTGGCAGGCAGGCGTTTTTTGCGCCGCTGATGGGAATAGTACCTTCAAGGGGGTGTCCGCCACGGACGAGAATTTTATCCATAGTGGCGCATGGTGGCTGAACTTTGAGCTACGGGCAAGGGTGAACGATATCAAGGGATGAAAAAAACTGATTTTGGGGTTTTTCACAGGCAGGCTTGGGGTGATGAATGGATTAGAGATTGTCTATGATGCTTTAAAGTGATAGCCTGAAATATCCTGATAGCATATTTTCAGGCCTTGTGGGGGTGAACTGGCTTCGACGGGGTATGGAACGGCTAGTAAGGCGGCCCGGAATGGTACCGACGTATAAGGACCAACTTTTACAATTGCCAATGACGAGCACTACGCTCCGGCTCTCGCAGCTGCCTAAAACAGTCTGCGTTAGCGGGGTCTGAACCCGGACCCGGCAACAGAAGCTTTTAGCAGGGTTAAGCCGGAATTGTGTAGGCCGGTTGAAATCCAGGGACACCCAGTTCTCCGAGGTAACGGGGGCTTTGTGGTCAGCCAGCCTGAAACGCCACAAAGCAGGAGGGTTGGCAAAATGGTCGTAATTCCTTCTATCTTAATACATATTGCGGACCCGGGTTCGACTCCCGGCACCTCCACCAGTTAGGTCCCAGAGAACCTGTCTCTGACAAGAAACCGTCCTCTGCGACGGTTTTTTTGTGCCCTAATTTCGCCAATTATTCCAATGGATAGCGTAACTCACTGTCTGCGGGGAGCCGTTAGCATTTCAGACCGCCTCTGCCAAATTCTGGCCCTTATCTCTCCGAATACTCTCTCTTTCTCTGGCCAAAACAGACCCGGTCCGTTTTGAAGCGCTAAAATAGACCGGGCAAGGATTTTTAATATCAATGGTTTATGTGTTTCTAGGTTTGGACCGTTTTTCCAAAAAAAGTGGGTGCAAAAAGGTCTAGAGTCGAACTCAATATTTTACATTGGATAAGGTGTCTATGTTCTACGCCCATTTTTCGATTGTTTTAAGATATAAGTTTACATCATAAGACTTTGTGAGTTTTCGTGATCTCCTTTGTGTGAATGCGAGGAGCTGTCTGCTAATATATTGGATTAGATATATGACAGACTGTCAGTGCCTCTTGTAGTCTGAAAATATCTCTAGGCGATGAAGAGAAGGAGGTTTGAATGGATCTTGGCCCATATTTGAGTTTCCTTTCTGGACCAGAGGAGACCTTCCGTGCCTACGAGAGTAGCTATGATCCCTTTTTGGTGACCATCTCCATATTTATTGCCATTTTTGCATCGTGGGTATCTTTCTATTTGTCAGGAAGGATGCGTGAAAGTGCCAAAACAGGAAAGGGCTACTACGTCTGGCTTATTCTTGGAGCTTTGGCTTTGGGTGCAGGTATCTGGGCCATGCACTTCATTGGTATGCTGGCTTTTAAATTAGATTGCGGAATTTTTTACGATCCATTCATCACCTTTTTTTCAATGCTACCCGGTGTTTTGGCTGCTGCCGTAGCTCTGCAGGTAATCAGTCGCTCAACCTTGTCACGTCTCAAGCTTTTGGGAAGTGGTTTGGTGATGGGGGGTGGTATTGGTACCATGCACTATACTGGCATGGCGGCCATGCGTCTTGATGGCATCTTGCGCTATGACTTGGCTTGGTTTTTAGCTTCAATCGTGGTGGCTGTTCTATTGGCTATCATTGCCCTGGCCATACGTTTTACTGTCCGTGATATGCCTTTTTCTTTAGGCCAAAGGTGGCAACAGATCATCAGTTCCGTTGTGATGGGGTCGGCCATATCTGGCATGCACTATACCGCGATGGAAGCCGCCTATTTTATACCTAGCGGTAGCCAAAATAATATCAATCCAAATAACCCCACCATGTTGGCTTGGGCTGTTGCTGCTGTTACCAGCCTGATCATACTTTTAGCGCTTGCATCGACCTTTGCCAGCCGTAGGCTCATGGCTTCAGATAAACGTTTCAACACGATCATTCAATCAATGAGTCAAGGTCTTGTATTGCTTGATAAGCATGGAAGCATTCTTGAGGTGAATCCTGCTTTAGAAGTGATGTTGGGTGGGGAGGGAAGGACATTTAAAGGGGAGCCTTTTACGCGTTTTTTTGTGGGCTCTGAAGTACGTAAGCGCATTACCACTCTGCTTGAACAAAATAAGGCAACAGAATTTGATGCCAGTTTGCATACTTATTCAGGTGGTGTTTTGCCCTGTACCGTACAGCTTGATATTCGTCCTTTAACGTCAGAGGGAGATTTGCTTCGATTTGCAACCATTATAAGAAGAACCCACTTGATCAATCTGCTCGGAGCTTTGCATGAAGGGGTGTGCGGTCTCGATCATGATGGCCGTGTTGAGGTTGTGAACAAAGAAGCGGAAAGGCTGATCGGAGAAAAAGAAACGGCACTTCTCGGTAAGCAAATACTGGATAGGTTTAGGCTGCCAGTGAGTGGTAACAGCATCACGGACGGTCGGTTTGTATTTGAAGAAGCACGACAATCGCCAGTCAGCTATGAAGAATTACAGCTCCTTTCTACTAGTGGTGAGTCACGCCAAGTCAATTTTTCACTCACCTCTATTGACCACTCGAATCGCGAGAGTGGCTTGGTATTGGTCTTTCAGGATGTTTCCAGTCATCTCGAGTTGACACGTGAAATGCGCCAATTGCGGAGAGCTGTGGAACAGGCTCCTGTCTCCGTTGTCATCACTGATTTGACAGGAGCCATTGAATATGTAAACCCGCACTTTGAACAGGTTACTGGATATCATGCGGAGGAAGTTAAAGGGCAAAATCCTCGCGTTCTAAGTTCTGGTTTGCAACCCAAGTCGTACTATACAGAGTTGTGGAAAACAATTTCACAAGGGCGTCAATGGACAGGTGTTTTTGCGAACAAACGGAAGGACGGCAGTATCTATTGGGAACACGCTTCCATTTCCCCTATACGTGATGGAGATGGTGTTAGCACGCATTACATTGCTGTAAAGGAGGATATTACAAAAAGAAAAGAGGCCGAACAGGCGATCGAAAGATTAAGCCGCTATAACGAATCCATTCTTAATGCCGTGGGGGACGGTATATTCGGTGTGGATCGACAAGGGTGTATGACATTCCTTAATCCAGCAGCTGAAAAATCATTGGGATGGTCAGCCAAAGAGCTTTTACAGAACCCCCAACATGAACGAATCCACTATGCCCATCCTGATGGTGAGCAATATCGCCCAGAAGAATGTCCAGTTTTAAAAACGACTCAGGATGGTGTTGTCCGGTTTGTCGATGATGATACCTTTTGGACCCGTAATGGTGACGCCATTCCTGTTGAGTTCAAGGTGGCCCCTATCCGGGAAGAGTCTGAGATCGTCGGTGCGGTCGTGGTGTTCCGTGACATTAGTGCCAGGTTAAAAGCAGAAAAGACCCTTAAAGAGAGTGAAGAGAGGTTGAAGATCTCTTTAGCAGCTTCTAATACAGGTTTTTGGGATTGGGATCCCGTAACGGATGATGCGTTTCTCAGTGATGAATGGCTTGCCATGCTGGGTTATGATCGAGAAGAGATCAATCCTACTCTTCAGAGCTGGCAAGCGTTAATCCATCCAGATGATAAACAGAAGGCTCAGGAAGCTCTGCGTGCACATCTGGAAAATATTGATTCGAAATTTGAGCTTGAACTTAGAATGCGCCATAAGCAGGGGTATTGGGTTTGGATTCTAAACAGTGGGCGCGTAATGGCCCGAGATAATAGTGGATCTCCGTTGAGAATGAGTGGAATCCATAAGGATATTACAGATCTAAAAAAAGCTCAGGCGGAGCTTGAAAAAGCTAAAGCACAAGCAGAAGAAGCTAAGCGTCAAGCTGAACAAGCCAGTCGTGCAAAAACCGAATTTCTTGCCACGATGAGTCATGAGATTCGTACCCCAATGAATGTGATCCTGGGTATGGCAGAGTTGCTTCTTGAAAGCGAACAAGATACCGAACGGCAGCACTATCTTGAGGTCTCTCATAGTGCTGGCGAAGGGCTGTTAGCTTTGATTAATGATATTTTAGATCTTTCAAAAATTGAATCCGGTCAATTGATGTTGGAGTCACAAGCCTTCCAGGTGAGGGCGCTCATTAGTGAAATCGATAATATTTTTATCTATCCAGCCCGTGAAAAAGGGTTGCGATTAACCATCTCGATCGACCCTCTCATTCCCGAGTGGGTAGTGGGTGATATGTCCCGATTACGTCAGGTATTAATAAACCTGACAGGAAACGCACTGAAGTTTACCTCTAGGGGTGGCATTGATATTCAAGTAGAGCCGGACGACCAGGGTCACTGTCTTTTCAGCGTAAAGGATACGGGCATAGGTATTCCAGATAAAATGCTCGACATAATTTTCAAACCCTTTTCACAGGCGGATTCAAGTATCAGTCGTAGATTTGGTGGGACTGGGTTGGGTTTGACCATCTGTCAAAGAATCATTGAAAAAATGAAGGGGACGATTCGTGTTACCAGTGTAGAAAATAAGGGTAGTAGCTTTTCATTTTCGATCCCTTTGCCAAAGGCCAAGCCTGATCAACATGTTTCAAGGGCAGTCCAAAAAAAGCCTTTGACGGAAGAGAAGATCACATCACTAAACATCTTGATTGCCGAAGATGCCGAAGACAATATCACGCTGCTTAAAGCCTATCTAAAGAATAGTCCCCACCAGCTTACTTTTGTGACCAATGGGTTGGATGCTGTTCAAGCGTTTCGGCAGGGCACCAACTATCACTTGGTACTCATGGATGTCCAGATGCCAGAAATGGATGGTTACACAGCTACTCGGGAAATCCGAGCCTGGGAGCAAGAAAATTCACGTTCTAAAGTCCCTATTTATGCACTTTCTGCCCATGCTTTTTCAGAAGCTAATCAACATAGCCTGGATGCAGGCTGTGATGGTCATCTGACCAAACCCATTAAGAAAAAGGAGCTATTAGCATTTTTAGGGGGTTTAGCTGAACGGATGAATTATAATCTATCCTCAACAAATTAATTGGGCCCCTTTTGAGTTGTGATGGTAATGAAGTGTTGTTGTCTCATTACAGTAAGTTGAATTGCAGAACTCACAAATATATGTTTCCTTTAGATATTAAAAAATAGACATGCTGTTTTTTCCATGCCTGTGGAAACGATTTTCGAAAGCGCTCCAACGTGATGTTTTCTGGTTTACGACCATCCAAAATTTGTTTGACGATGTCAGGGGCCAGCAGAGTCAAACGCAAAGTACGCATGATGTAAGAGGGGTCCATATCTTCTTTTGCTGCAAGCGCTTTGATGGATGCAGCCTTGCCATTCTCCAACATATTCAACCAACGATGCGCACGCCCCAGGGCTTTGAGTAGAGCCTCATCTTGCACATGTGGCTCAGCAAAAATGCTATCAATTCCTTGAGGGGGAAGGACCTTCTTGCGCCCTCCTTGCCTTTTGAGGTGCAGCGGGATACGGATGATGATGTTACGCCCGTCGGGGCTTAGTTCAGTGTGCATAGTTCTTCCTCCCGCAATTCTTTGATCAATCCTTCCAGGCCATCTCCGCGAATTTCCAACTCCAGGCCGCTGGTGGTCACTTCTGCTCGGGTGACCAGTAGCTGAATCAAGCGGGACTGTTCCAAGGGGAATAGTTCTTCCCAGATGGGGGGTATGCTCTGTAGAGTTGCAACCACCTCACGTTCAGTCATGGAGATCCCTTCTTGGTTGGCAGAGCGCCAGATCTTCACCACCATCTCTGGCGTGGTCAGAATGGATTGAATCTGATCCAAAACGATGTTTTCTATTTCTCCCGCAGGCACGCTTCTCACTGGGCAGGCCGAGTGGCCGCTCTTAGTGGCTTTCATGCAGGTGTAGTAACGGTACTGCCGTCCCTTCTTACGGGTGTGGCTGGGCTTCATGGAGCGGTTGCAGTGGCCACAGCGGATGATCCCTTTTAAGGGGGAGCTGGTTTGAATACGGCTAGCGTTTGCCCTTTGATGGCTGTTTCGAGCATTGATACTACGTACCCGCTGCCATAAATCCTGAGATATGATTGCCTCATGCTCTCCCGGATAGGCTTGGTCCTTGTGTACTGCTTCCCCCAGATAGGTGCGGTTATTCAAAATCCGGTAGAGGGCCCCCTTGTCAAAAGGCTTTCCTATGCGAAATTTGCCTGACTGGGTAGTCCACGCTTTGGTGTGGTAGCCAGCATCGTTAAGTTCACGCATCAGTTCTGTAGCAGATCCAAGCTGGGTGAAGCGCTTGAAGATCTTATTCACTAAATCCGCCTCTTCCTGGTTAATCACCAATTTCCGGTCCACAACGTCGTAACCCAGGGGTGGGACGCCCCCCATCCACATGCCCTTACGGCGGGAGGCTGCGAACTTGTCGCGGATCCGCTCGGCGATTACCTCCCGTTCATACTGGGCAAAACTCAGCAGCATGTTAAGGGTCAGCCGCCCCATGGAGGTGGTCGTAGAAAACTGCTGAGTTATGGAGACGAAGGAGGTGTTGTGTCTTTCGAATACCTGGATAAGCTGGGAGAAATCCAGCAGGGAGCGAGAAAGGCGGTCCACCTTGTAGCAGACCACAATGTCCACCAAGCCGGACTCGATATCAGCCATCAGCCGTTTGAGGGCAGGGCGTTCCATATTACCACCGGTAAAGCCGCCATCGTCGTAACGGTCCGGTAGCAGGTGCCACCCTTGAGATCGTTGACTGGCAATGTAGGCTGCACAAGCTTCATGCTGAGCATCCAGAGAGTTGAACTCCATGTCCAACCCCTCTTCGGTGCTCTTCCGGGTGTAGATGGCGCACCTTACTTTGGGTGTCGTGGTTTTCTTGCGGTTCATTGCTTCACCTTTCCTGGCCGTTTAATGCCGAAGAAAGTCCATCCATTCCAGCGGGTGCCGGTAATCTCCCTAGCTACTGCTGAGAGGCTTCCAAAGGGACGTCCCTGGTATTCAAATCCACCCTCCTGAACCGTTACGCTGTGCTCGGTTCCTTTCCATTCCCGAATTAGTTTGGTCCCCGGCAAGGGGTAGCCATCTGATCGTTGGTTGATGTGTACTCGGGCCTGAAGCACATCATCGTTGGCCAGTTGTTGAAGTCGTGCTTTGGTCTCTTCCGAATGGCCTCCGTAAGCCAGTTCCTGGATGCGATAAGCCAAACGCTTGATCATGAAGCGGCGGTCATATCCTGGGGGCTCCTTGTTAAACAATTCGCGCCATAAGGTTTTGAGTTTTTGGGTGCTCATCTCTGGAAGTTCTGCCAATCGTTTCATTATGTTCTGTGTCATGGGCTTCTCCCGTGGTCTGTTTTCTCCATGACATGTACGCTCTGTTCGGCGCTTTTATCCAGGCAAATAATCTCTGAGTTTTCAGATTGTTTTGCGCGCTTGTTGAACAGCCTAACGATGCCTGTGGCAATGATGGAAGCCACCTCTTCCAGCCGTTCTTCTGCACTCATCAAATCTGGGTCGTATCCGGTTTTCATGATTCCCAACCAATCCGATTTTTGACCGAGTTCGTCTTTATGGTTCGGGAACCAGATGTAGCAGGAGAACTTTCGAAGAAACAGAGAAATCAATGGGTTGATGTAGAGTGTAGAAAACAAATAAGTCGTAGCGAAAAGGTGCGTATGATGCTTGCATCTGTTTGGGGATCGAAGAACTAGAAGATGGGTTGAGTACCTATGGATCGCACCGAACGCTTTTATCGCATCACCGGCCTGCTCTCTGCAGGGCGGGCAGTTTCCATTCATGAATTGGTGGAGGAGATGGAGGTCTCTCGTGCCACGGTGAAACGGGATATCGAATACCTGCGGGATCGCCTTAGCGCCCCTATCATTTGGGATCGTAAGGGGCGTGGATACCGTTTTGAGGGGGGAAAGAACGGCTGGGACAAGACGACGTTGCCGGGTGTCTGGTTCAACGCCTCAGAGATCTACGCGCTTCTCACCATGGAGCATCTGCTAAGCAATCTTCAACCGGGCTTGCTGGGCAGTCAGATCGAACCGTTGAAAACTCGCCTGCGTATTATGCTGGAATCCGGAGGCCACAATGCTGATGAGGTGGCCAACCATATCAGCGTAGTACATATCGCCGGGCGCACAGTGGAGCCCAGGCTGTTTCAGGAGGTAGCTGCTGGAGTGCTTTCCCGTAAGCGGCTGAAGATCCGTCACCATAACCGACGCCGGGATGACCATTTGGATCGGGAAGTTTCTCCCCAGAGGCTGGTGTTTTACCGGGATAGCTGGTACTTGGACACTTGGTGCCATGAGCGGGATGCCCTACGCAGCTTTGGTATGGATGCCATCAGGCAAGTGGAGTCGCTGAACGAACCGGCCATTGAGGTGGATAGTACCCAACTGGATGAGCATGTCCGAGCGGGGTATGGCATTTTCTCCGGTACCGATGTGCAAACCGCCGTTTTGCGTTTTTCACCAGAAGAAGCCCGCTGGGTTGCCCATCAGCATTGGCACTCCCAGCAGGAGGGGGAATTCGATGCAGAGGGCTATTACATCCTAAAGGTGCCTTACGCCAACGATACCGAACTGATCATGGACATCCTCCGCCATGGTTCTGGTGTAGAGGTGTTGGAGCCTCCAACCTTACGTAAAAGCGTAAAAGAGAAACTCAAAATGGCTATAAGTAAGTATTAGACTCTGGCAAAACGCCTGCTGATCCTTAAATAAGTATGACTAATAACAAAATGATAAGGGCTGGAGTTTAGCAGTAAGGTGGGAGCAAGATGTTGTGTTTTTTTTGAATATTGAATCTCTTATATGAATACCCCAGTACAAGGAAAAGTGATATATTCAGCTTTGCAAGAATTAGTCGTTTTTATGGCATGACGAGGTTGCTATGGGAAGCTCATCTACAAAACGGTCAAGCTTTTCTAGGCTTGCTAAGGTTCTGTTCTCTATCTTCTGTGCATGGTCAATGGTTGGTCATGCAACGGCTTCCCCCACCATTGACCTTACAGCAGAAGAGCGTTCTTGGCTGCAAGACCACCCAGAATTCAGAATGGCAGTGGACACCGACTGGGCTCCCTTTGAGTTTGTCGACCCTCAGGCAAACTATCGGGGTATGGCCGCCGAATATATGCGTCTGGTTGAAAAAAAGTTGGGGATTCAATTTCAGATCGACAAACAGCGTAAATGGCCTGAAATGATCAAAGCCGTTGAAAACCGTGATTTGGATATTTTCTCCTGTGTTGTAAGAACATTCCAGCGTGAAACATACGCCAACTTTACCAAGCCCTACCTCACCTTTCCCATGGTTATTGTGACTTTGGAAGATCAGTCATTTGTTGATGGTATCCAAGATCTTATAAAACATAACCATACGGTTTCTGTGGTCGAGAGTTATGCCTCCCATGAGCTGTTAGTCCAGAATTTTCCCAAGCTTGCACTCCATCCCTCGGCCAATGTGAAAGAGGGCCTGGAGTTGGTCTCCAGTGGTCAGGTGTTCGGTTTTATCGGCAACCTTGCCGTGGTAAGCCAAGTGATGCGTGAGTCCGGTCTAACTAATTTGAAGATCTCTGGGCAAACGCCATTCCGGTTTGAACTCTCCATGGCTGTCCGCAGTGACTGGCCTGAACTGGTACCTATTCTTCAAAAGGCATTGGATAGCATCACTCAGGAAGAGCAGGACCAGATCTTCAATAAATGGATCCGCGTCGACTTTTCACAGCAGGTTGATTACACCATCGTTGGCTATGCCATTACCATCGGGGGCTTGATCATCGGTTTCATCATCTATTGGAACCGCAGGCTGAAAGCAGAGATTAATCAACGTCATCAAACTGAGTTAGAACTCAAAGCAGAGATTGAGCAACGCCATCAAACGGAGATCAATCTCAAAAGGAGTAAAGAGAGTTTTGATAAAGCCCAGGCTATTGCCCATATCGGTAACTGGGACTGGGATATCGAGAATGGCACGCTGGCTTGGTCAGATGAAATCTACCGCATCTTTGGTCAATCTCCACAAGCTTTTGCGGCGACCTATGAAGCCTTTGTGGAATCCATTCACCCAGATGACCGACAGTTGGTCCAAAACGCTGTTGCAGCATCCTTGGAGGATGCTGGTATTGAGTATGAAATTGAACACAGGGTTGTTCAGCCTGATGGAAATGAACGTATTGTTCGGGAAATAGGACATGTACTGAGAAACCAGGAAGGCACACCCATTTATATGCGGGGTACTGTACAGGATGTTACAGATTTTCGGAGTACTGAAGAAAAGCTGATTCTCTCCAAACTTGTGATCGAAAATGCCAGTGAAGCCATTTTGATTACCGACCATAAAGGTCAAATCGTTGATGTGAACCCTGCTTATGAGCAGGTTACGGGTTATTCGGCAAGTGAGGTTATTGGAAAAAATCCCAACGTCACCCAGTCAGGTAGGCATGACAAATCGTTCTATAATGCCATGTGGGCCAAGATTCGTCAGACTGGTCGCTGGGAAGGTGAGATTTGGGATAGGCGGAAAAATGGTGAGGTTTTTCCCAAATGGTTGACCATCAATACGATCAAGAATCGACGTGACGAGATCTCCCACTATATGGGAATTTTCACAGATATCAGTCGGCAAAAGTCTACAGAGGAAAACCTTGAGAAGCTTGCTTTTTATGACCCTCTTACCAGCCTACCAAACCGTGCTCTCTTTCGTGATCGTTTGAATCATGAAATGTCATTAACCTCACGAATAGGCGGCTCCTTATCCATATTTTTCATTAATCTGGACCGCTTTAAGTATGTCAACGACACCTTCGGCCATGACGTTGGAGATGAACTCTTAATTGAGGTGTCTAGCCGTACCGTTGACTGCCTACGTAAAAGCGATACCGTCTGTCGTTTAGGAGGGGATGAATTTACAGTAATCCTTCCGGATCCTGGCAGTGCTGAATCGGTCAGTCAGGTTGCAAGACACATTATTGAAGCTTTACAAAAGCCATTTCAGCTTAAGGGGCATGAGGTCTTTATCGGGGCAAGTGTTGGGATTGCCATGTTCCCCGCAGATGGTAATGACTTTGAAACGCTGACTAAAAATGCTGATTTGGCCATGTATCAAGCTAAGGATGCGGGTCGAGGAACGCTCCGATTCTATACCCCTGAGATGAACCTGAAAAGTGAGCTACGCCTTTCCCTTGAAGCCGATTTGAGAAAAGCACTTGAGTTGGGGCAATTCACCCTCTTTTATCAGCCTAAGATTGAAGTTGGCAGTAATAAAATCTCGGGTATGGAAGCTCTCATCCGCTGGATACATCCGACAAAAGGCATGGTTTCACCGGTTGATTTTATTCCGTTGGCTGAAGAAACTGGACTGATTATCCCACTGGGTGAATGGATTTTGGAAACAGCTTGTTCTCAAACCAAGGCATGGTTGGATACCACAGGCACAGAGCTTCGCGTAGCTGTTAACCTTTCTGCAAAGCAGTTCCAGGATCCTGAGTTGTTGAATAAAGTCCAAGCCACATTAGAGCGAACAGGGCTGCCAGTGCGTTTGCTTGAGCTTGAAATTACAGAAAGTGTGGTGATGGATGATGTGGAATCAGCTATTGAGACCATTGATGCGCTAAAGGCGCTTGGGATCTATATCTCCATTGATGACTTTGGCACCGGTTACTCTTCATTGAGTTATCTGAAAAGATTCCCTCTACACTCCCTCAAGATTGATCAGTCCTTCGTTCGAGATCTTACAGTAGATAGCGATGATGCGGCGATTGTTGAGTCGATCATCTCAATGGCTAAGGCAATGCGGCTTGCTGTGATTGCAGAAGGCGTAGAAACAGAAGAACAGTTAGGGTTTCTTGAACAGAAGCAGTGTGGGCATATACAGGGGTACTTCTTCAGCAAGCCACTGCCAACGGATGAGTTTGAGGCCTACTTTAAATCCTGTGATAATAGTTGCCTAACTGAGTAAGTGGTGACGATTGAAGGGTGGGTAGTTACGCAAGCAGGCTAAATAAAACGGGTATACTTCAATGGACTGTAATGAGTTCGGGCCATGTGCAGCGGGTGATGCAGCAGCAGGATTCCGGGAACGTATCGTGACCGTGCTGGAGGATAGCCTTCAGGAGTTGGAGGAGCGCTACCAGGAGTTGAAGAGTCTGCCAGAAGCTGAGCGTGATGAGGATGAACAGCGGTTTCTTACCCTCCACGCTGAAGTGGTGGCGGATCTGGTTGTGCTTAACTCGGGAAAGCTACGCTATCATCAGCAGTATGAACTGTCCCGAGTGGTTCAGGAAAAGTTGTTGGATATGGGAATCTTGTGACCTAAGCCCCATTTCTAAACTGCCAAGAGTCGACATCCCCCCTCAAAAAAACGCATCATTACGAAATTTTTCTCTCAGTGGCTCATCTGGTGAGTCACTACCTGTTGGATAATAACCTCAACATTGGATCAAACCATGTGGAGGTATTATGACTAACATCGCACGATTTATCCGAAACACACCACCTGATGGCTTGCAGGCTTATTTTGCTACGGCTGGTCTGCACATTGGCCACGAGATCGATTGGGCATCGGACGCCCGACAGATCGCCACCCCCTTGATTCAAGCGGCCCAGCAGATGGACGCTCAGGACCGCAGCGTGTTGGCATTGGACGCTGACCGTATCCATGCTCTCTCTACCGAATCCGGGCAGGATGCCATCTTCTCCACCGTGGGGGAGCAGGAGCGTGAACCGCTGGCGGGCATGCGCAATGGCTATGCTCGGGCACTTTGGCTGTTCCTCAACGAGCCTGAAACCTTCAAACGGGCTGAGGAGGTCCACTACGCCGATACCCGTCGTTTGGGGCGGATGTGGGAAGGCTTCATGGGCCCGGCTGATGTTACCGTTAGCGCATCCCCTGAACATCATCAACAGTTTGAACAGCGGATCCGTGAGCACTTCCATTCATCTCGTGTAAAGGTGGAGGTGTTTCCCCGTGAGCGCATCATCTTCAAGGGGGAGCCAGTTCATCTGGTACAGGTTGTGGTCTATCGGGAAGGGCTGCCCGATAGCCTGCTGGCCTTTGAAGGGGATGATCTGGTCACCAGACCCCATCGGCCTGTATTTGAAATGGTCCTCACCTATGAGGCAGACAGTGGTGTGATCGAAGTGGTCACCCAGGGGCGAGAGAGTAGGGAGGCTGTTGCTCGGATCTTTGCTGAGACCCTGCTGGAGACTGACTTTACCGATAAGCGGGTGCCCTTGCGCCGGTATGATCTTTCCAATCTGATCAAGCCATTCGACTTCCCCACAGAACCGGAAGACCACATTGAATCGGTGAAGGTCACCCTGTTGCAACTTCGGCCCGATGACAACGGCAGTAAGCGGGTCACCTTTGAGGCGACCCGACGCACCAAGGCCACGGTATATGAAGAGATGGCTAACTGGCAGCGGGATAGCCGGGCCGATGGGGCATCCTTCTCCATCCATCAGGCTAAGCTGTCGGTGCGCTTCCTCCCTGAAAAGGGGCGTTCACGGGGTAAAATCATCACGGTGAAGATTACCTTGCCCAACGGGTGTAGCCTCGGTACTTCCACAGAGAAGGAGCGCCTGATCTGTGAGAAGTATCTGGAGCGGTGGGGCCTGCTGGGTGATGTCTGATTATCGGGAGTTCAAAGATCCCTTGCTGCGGCTGGCACTCAGGAAGTTCGAGGCCAAGGATCCATCTATCGCTGGGTATATCCTACGGGATGATTATCCTGATGGCTTTGCCGAGCGCATGTTGGAATCTGGAGCATTCAGTCGTGGGCCGCTTGAGTACGTGGTGAGGGACCGCCACAGCTTTGGCCAAGAGCCCGTGGATGTGGAGTGGGATGCAGACCGGGAAGCCTACTGCTATGTAGCCGTTGATTCCGGGCAATACGTGGCTGCTGAAGAAGCAGACATGCGGAGCTATGTGGTCAACCGATACTGGTTGGTTGAAAGCATTCAGCAAGGGTTGAACGTACGTGCAGCACCCATTGAGCTGCTGGAAGGAGTGCTGTGGGACTTCGGCGAGGCGCGTTTTGGCAAGCGAAAGGCCTCCATCTTCTTGTCCAGGGGAACATCCAGAGGGGAGCTCCTGGAACAGATCATTAACCGATTGAGGGACCGGGCCGGCAAGCCCCCGGGCCTCATTCTCACCAGCGCCTTTGACCTGCCCAAACCCATGCCGATCTTCCCCGGTGGTCACCGCATGGTGATGCTATCGGATTGTCTAAATCCAACCGCTGAAACCATCGAACTGGATATGCCGGTTCTGGAAGGGGTGCTTCGCGGGGATTCCCTAAACCGAGAGGTTGAACCCCTCCGCTACAGCAGTGATTTCAGCTCCGTTGTGGTGCATGGCCGAACCTACAGCTTTCGTGGCGTTAAACAGCGTAAAATTGTGGAAGCGCTTGTTCGCCGCTACGAACGGGGGGAGCCCCGATCTCACATGTCAGAGATATTGGAAGAGGCTGAGTCCAACGCCACCAGCATCCGCCGTGCCTTTAAAGGAGCTGATGAGGCTTGGAAGGAGATCATTGGCTATGGGGATAGAGGGCTTTGTTGGTTGAAAATCTGATAGTGAATGGATTGTAAGTTTGTATCTTGGGCAGGACTCTAGGACGCATCATCCGACTTGCTGCAACAGCGGTCGTCCCCTTCGTTTTTTTCTGCAAGCTCCACCCCCTGTTTCTGTAACCACTGTTCGATATCCCCCGTGCAACAGCGGCCACGGGGATTGAACTTTAAGCACTGGGAGGGACGCTCCTGCATACGGGCCTTAATCATGGCCACCACATCAGTGTTTCCCTGTTTCTCAAGCTGCTTCAGGGCATGTTGTTTTAAGATTCGATAGCAGTAACAGAGGGGCGTTTTGGGATCCTCATCCTTGACCGTCACGCGGTTAATCAACTGCGCCGTGGTAAATTGTTGTTTACCGTCACAGGAAAAATAGACCACATCACACGTGGGAGTTTCACAAAAGTGGTAGTGGCCGTGCTCCAGCACATCCTTCCGGAAAGAGGATTTGAGGGTAAATCGCGGCGTAACCTGTGGAACCTCCGGCCCTTCTCCCCCACAGACGGGACAACAGGGGGCAGGCGTTTTCGCACACGCTATCTGGTCATCGGACTCTGTTTTCGGTTCCACACATTCATCCTCCATAACCATCTCCTCGCACTTCTTATCAATGTAGAGGCTTGCAGTATTAAAAAATCTGCAATCCGTTCGTCAACATAATTCCTCCCTGATCTCCTCCCTTTGAGGGCCCCCATTTCCTCCCCGTGACCCTTCTATCCTACACCCATCAGCAAAACACACAGCGATGGAGATAGAGATGACCATCAGACATTTGAATCAAATCGAGCTTTCCCGGCGGTGGGGCATATCCCATCGCACCCTTGAACGGTGGCGGCACCTCAATGAGGGGCCTTCCTACATCAAAATCGGTGGCCGTGTGGTTTACCGTTTGGAGGATGTGGAGCAATACGAATTAGCCCACACCCGTAATCCCAGCCAGTCCATGCAATCCTCCATGGGCATGGGAGGCATGCAATGAGTGGCCTTCCCATTATCAGCGCCGATCAGCGCATGACAGAACAGCGGGGATCTACTGGCTGCATCTTCGGCAAGTCCGGTATCGGTAAGACTTCTCTACTCTGGACTCTGGATGCCCCATCCACCCTGTTTTTTGATCTGGAGGCGGGGGATCTGGCCGTTGAAGGGTGGCAGGGGGATACCATCCGCCCCCGCACCTGGGAGGAGTGCCGTGACTTTGCCGTCTTCATCGGCGGCCCAAATCCTGCCCTGCGTGAGGACCAAGCCTACAGCCAAGCCCACTACGATGCGGTTTTGCAAAAGTATGGCGACCCCAGCGTACTGGCCAAATACAGGACCCTCTTTGTTGACAGCATCACCGTAGCTGGGCGGCTCTGCTTTCAGTGGTGCAAGGGCCAACCTCAGGCCTTCTCCGATAAAACCGGCAAGCCCGATCTGCGTGGCGCTTATGGACTGCACGGTCAGGAGATGATCGCTTGGATCACCCACCTACAGCACACCCGAGGCAAGAACGTCTGGTTCGTAGGCATCCTCGATGAGAAGCATGACGACTTTAACCGGGTCTTCTTCGCGCCTCAGATCGAAGGTTCCAAAACCGGGCTGGAGCTTCCCGGTATCGTCGATCAGGTGATCACCATGGCGGAGATCAAACCGGAAGAGGGTGATGCCTACCGTGCCTTCGTCTGCCACACCATTAATCCCTGGAGCTATCCCGCCAAGGATCGTAGTGGACGACTCACTGTAGTTGAAGAGCCCCATCTGGGACGCCTCATGGAGAAAATCCATCAGCCCGGTATTTCTGCATCCGAACGCATGCGTTTCAGTCCCCCTGAAGCCACCACCACCGAACAGAACAACAATCAAGGAGCATGACATGAATGGCAACTGGAACGACTTCAACGATGCAGACGCCCAAAGCTTTGATCTTATACCCAAAGGAACGGTTGTACCGGTCCGTATGACCATCAGGCCGGGTGGATTTGATGATCCTAACCGAGGATGGACCGGCGGGTATGCGAAGCGTAACCCAGATACCGGCGCAATCTACTTGGATTGTGAATTTGTTGTTCTTGAAGGCCCGTATGCCAAGCGCAAGATCTGGAGTTTGATTGGGTTACACAGTGAGAAGGGACCTGATTGGGGCAATATGGGGCGTTCTTTCATTCGTGCCATTTTGAATTCATCACGAGGTCTGAAAGACAAGGATAACTCCCCTGCAGCCCAACAGGCACGTCGACTCAACGGGCTGGCTGATCTGAATGGATTGGTTTTCCTGGCCAAGGTGGATGAAAAGAAAGGAACGGGGGGTTATGACGACAAGAATGAAATTCGTCTTGCCGTGACGCCGGATCATAAGGAGTACCAGGGGTTTGCCGGTGGAAGCACTCCTGCGCCAGCGGCTCCCCCGCCTAACCAGGGATGGCAGCAGGCCAATCAGCAACAGCAGCAACCCCAACCCCAACCCCAACAGTCTGCACAACCTCAGCAACAAGAAGCGGTACCCCCTCAAACCCCCAGTTGGGCGCAGTGAGGAGGTGAAGCATGATCTTGCGACCCAGACAGAAACAGTTCGTGGAGCGGTCGGTAACGGCCCTCCACGAACACGGTAATACCTTGGGGGTGGCACCCACCGGAGCAGGGAAGACGGTGATGCTCTCTGCTGTGGTGGGAAACCTCCTCAAGGAGACCCCTGGCAAGGCCTGTGTGCTGGCCCATCGGGATGAACTTACCAGCCAGAACCGTATGAAGTTTGAGCGCATCAATCCGGAGCTCTCTACTTCAGTGATGGATGCCAGGGAGAAATCATGGCGGGGGGATGCCACCTTCGCCATGGTGCCCACCCTGGCGCGCCCCTCCAATTTGGAAAGGATGCCCAAGCTGGATCTATTGGTGATTGATGAGGCCCATCATGCAGCAGCCAGCAGCTATCGATGCATCATCGATGCGGCGCTGGATGATAATCCCGATTGCCATATCTACGGGGTAACCGCCACCCCCAACCGGGGGGATCGCCGTGGCCTTCGCCCTATCTTCTCCAATGTGGCGGATCAGGTACGGCTGGGGGAGTTGATCCAGTCGGGTCATCTGGTGCCACCACGCACCTTCGTCATCGATGTGGGTGCACAGGAAGCGTTGCAGGATGTTCGCAAAACTGTAGACGACTTCGATATGGGGGAGGTGGATCGCATTATGAATCGCTCTGCCATCACTGAGGCAGTGGTGGATCACTGGGAGGAAAAAGCTGGCAGCCGAAAAACGGTGGTGTTCTGTTCCACGGTGGATCATGCCCGCAATGTGACTGAGGCTTTTCAGGATGCCGGTGTGGATACGGTGATGATCCACGGCAAGCTCTCCCATGATGAGCGCAAAGAGACACTGGATCGATTTGAAAACGGGGGTGCCCAGGTGGTGGTGAACGTGGCCGTACTCACGGAAGGGTGGGACTATCCACCCACCTCCTGTGTGGTGCTGCTACGTCCCAGCTCCTACAAGTCCACCATGATCCAGATGGTGGGGCGGGGCTTACGCATCGTCGATCCCAATGAATACCCAGGGGTGGTGAAAACCGACTGTATCGTGTTGGATTTTGGGACCTCATCCATGCTGCATGGCTCTTTGGAGCAGGATGTCAATCTGGACGACCAGACCTCAGAAGGGGAAGCGCCAACCAAGGAATGTCCAGAGTGCGAGGCCCTTGTTCCGCTTGGGGTAAGGGAGTGTCCTCTGTGTGGTTACTTCTGGGAACCAAGCTCTGATTCCGGTGATGAGCCCGTCATGGATTTCATCATGTCCGAAGTGGATCTGCTCAAACGCTCTAGTTTCCGCTGGGTGGATCTGTTTGGCGATGATGCCGCCATGATGGCCAACGGCTTTAACGCCTGGAGCGGGATCTTCTTCCTCAATGGCCGTTGGCATGGAGTAGGGGGAGCCAAGGGCCAAGCGACCCGTTTGCTGGCCGTTGGTGAACGTTCCATCTGTCTGGCCACAGCGGATGATTGGCTCAATGAGAATGAGACTGATGAGTCGGCCCACAAAAGCCGTTCCTGGCTGAAACAACCGCCTACGGAAAAGCAGCTTCAATACCTGCCGGTGGCCTATCGCCATGATATGGGGCTGACCCGGTATCAGGCTTCAGCACTGCTCAGCTTTCGATTCAATAAGGCGATGATTCGCCGCCTGATTTTTGAAGCGGATCATCAACACGACATTCAGCAGGTGGCGTGAGGTGAACGGCCCAATCGTATGGACCCGATGCCCAAGCCAGTGGCATGAGCCAGGGCGAGGCTTCTTCGTGTTGCCTCCTGGGATAAAGGGACAAAGGGTGCCATTCAAACAGCTGCCGCTCAAAGAAAGACAGATCTTCAAACCCCTGATGAAACGAAACCGGGGCCGAGTTCTGGTTTATCTGGCCGGGCGGGTGCGCTTGGTCTCCAGGGGGATGATTCGAGGAGGAACGGACATGGTGGATGCCACCGAACTTGAAAAAGCAGCCATGACGGCAGCGCTTCAGCCATTGGGGGAGTATGTGGCCAGCATTGGCATGCAGCGCCCCTTGGCGGAATACAGCAAGGAGGAGGTTCTGGCACTGGTGGAGGTGGTGATCACCGCCTACCAGGATCATTTCGCCAACAGCCGTGAGATCCCGTTCTAGGAGGTGGCCATGTTGGACTTTAACCATGGTGCCGGTGGTGTGGCTCCAGCCATCAACCACCTTATTGATCAGGCGCTGAAAGCAGAAAACCAAGCACAGACACCCCGCAACTACCTGGGGGCCTCTCGCTTAGGAGTGGCGTGCGAACGGGCTCTGCAGTTTGAGTATGCCCATGCGCCCAAGGATCCGGAGCGGGGCTTTGATGGTCAACTACTGCGCATCTTTGCGGCGGGGCATCTGTTTGAGGATATGGCCATCCAATGGCTGCGCATGGCGGGTTTTGAACTGTTCACCACCAAGGGCAATCGCCCTAATGGAGCACAGTTTGGGTTTGAAGCTGCGGGTGGACGCATTCAGGGGCATGTGGATGGCATCATTATGTCCGGTCCACCCAGTGTGCTTATGGGCTTCCCCTGCCTGTGGGAGTGTAAATCTCTCAACAATAAGTCGTGGAAGGATACGGTCAAGCGGGGTGTAGCGGTTTCCAAGCCGGTCTATGCCGCACAGATAGCCATCTATCAGGCCTACATGGAACCTCAGGTGAACGGGATTTCCGCCAACCCAGCTCTGTTCACTGCCATCAACAAGGATACCGCAGAACTGCATCATGAACTGGTGCCGTTCGATACTGCACTGGCGCAGAAGATGTCGGATCGAGCAGTGCGGGTGATCCAGGCGACCGAGGCCCAGGAACTGTTGCCCCGTATCACTCGGGATTCCACCCACTTTCAATGCCGAATGTGCAGTTGGCAGGACCGCTGTTGGAGCCTGTCGCTATGAATGTCTGGCTCGATTTTAACACAGCTGCATCACTGTCAGTTGCTGAACCCAGTGTAGATCTAGAGCCTGACTTCGAAGCCATCAACACCTATCTGGATCTGGTGTTTGGTTACTGCGAAGGCTGGGCCCCACTGCGTGGCTTTGCGGAACGAGGGCAGGAGGAAGAGCGTCCCCACGCCATCTGGCTGGAGATCGACGCGGCCATGGAGGAAAAGGCCCACACCTTCGGCAATTGGGCAGCCCGTGAAGGCATGGCGTTCTATGTGATTCCCGGAGCAGTCACGGAGCCAAAACGGGCCAAGGCAGAAGACATCATCCAGACCCAGGTGGTACTGGTGGATTTGGATTCAGGTGACATTGAAGCCAAACGGAAACATCTGACCAACTGCCTGGGGGAGCCTACCGCCATTGTGGCGTCCGGGGGGCGTACCCCAGAGGGGCAGGACAAGCTCCACCTCTACTGGAAGCTGTCAGAACCGGCTGAGGGGGAGGATGTCGTCCAGGTCTGTAAACTCCGCCATCAGATTGCCCTGAAGGCGGGAGGGGATCCTTGCTTTCAGTCGGCTCATCAGCCCATACGAGTGGCAGGGTCGGTCTATCACAAATATGGGGCCCAGCGGTTGGTGACCTTCCGATCCCAAACCAACCAGGAGTACCACCTTCAGGAACTGGCTGAGGCGGTGGAAGAGATGCCAGCTATGGAGGGGATTGATCTCTCAGCCATGGACTTCAACAGCGCTGAGACCAACAAACCTTCTCTTCTGGATGTGCTCACCACCCCAGTGCGGGAAGGAGCCCAGGATGCCTGGACCCGTTTTGCAGGCGTCAGCGCCGCCATCGGTCACTACATCCGGTTGACCCATACGGGACAGATGAACCGTGCTGAGGCGTGGGAGGCGATCTGCCAATACAACGCCGCCATGCTGCAACCACCGTGGCCATTGGATCGACTGGCTGGAGAAGCGCAACGCCTGTGGGAAAAGCATTGTGAGAAGAATGGAGAGGGTATGGATCCAGACAATGCCCAGGAGGTGCTCCCCCATGTTGCCCTGAACGATCTGTTGGCGGATGACTCCCCCATGCCCGAGGATCTCATTGCCCCTCGGCTACTCACTCCTGGGGGCATGTTGGTGATCGGCGGTGCCCCCAAGGTGGGCAAGAGTGATCTGCTTATTAATCTATTGGTCCACATGGCAGCGGGCATGGAGTTCTTGGGCTTTGCGCCTCCCAGGCCGCTGCAGGTGTTTTTCCTCCAGGCTGAGATCCAATACCACTACCTGCGGGAGCGTATGAAGCAGTTGCAGATCTCACCGGAGGCCCTGGCCATGGCAGGGGAGCGCCTAGTGATGACTCCCAAGGTGCGCATGCTGCTTAACAGCAACGGTGTTACCCGTACCATCACCACCATTCAACAGGCGTTTCCAGATGAACCGCCTGACATCATCTGCATCGACCCCATCCGTAATCTATTTGATGGTGGCCCTGATGGAGCAGGGGAGAATGACAACAACGCCATGCTCTTCTTCCTTCAGGAGCGGGTGGAAAGAATCCGGGATGCCATCAACCCGGAGGCTGGCGTCATCCTCAGCCATCACACTCGTAAGCTGAGCAAGAAGCAGCTTCTGGAAGACCCTTTTCAGGCCTTGAGCGGGGCAGGGAGTCTACGCAGCTTCTACTCCAGCGGTCTGCTTATGTACCGGCCTGATGAGGAGAGGTCTGAACGTCGATTGCAGTTTGAACTGCGTAATGGCCCGGCCATCCACACCATGGTCATCGACAAGTTAGAGGGGGAGTGGACGGAGGTGGATCCACAGCATGAACGACTGGCCAGACAGGGCATGGGGGAGAAGCTGGACGCCGAACGTCGACGCAAGCATGACGTGATCCTGCAACTGCTCTATGACGAAGCCCTGGCAGGCCGTATGTACACCATGAACCAGTTTACAGAAGCGTTTGAAACCAAAGCGTCATTGGGCGGCAAGGACACCATCCGAAATCGTTTAAGCGTTCTCGCGACACAGGGTTATGTGAAGTTCCTGAAAAATGGTGAGGAATTGGGTCTTCAAGGCTCACGCTCACGCTTTGGATACCTCTGTGTGGAGGAGATGAAATATCTCATGGAAGCAGGGGAGGTGGATGTACTGCCCAGTCACTACAAATGTCCATTCAGTGGGGCAACCCTACCGGTGGAAAATCCTGGTATCTGGATCTATCCGGAGGATGTTCGTGGGAATTAAGTTTGGGAAGTTTCTATAACAATAAAATCAACCTGTTAAGTGTAAGTTTTGGGGAAGTTTAGGGTGTTTTTCCAAACTTATAAGTAACTCTTTGAAAATTATGAGAATTGAAGTTTGGTTATATTTTCCAAACTACTCTGTAAGTCCTTGATAAGTGGTCGTTTAAGTTTAGGGCTATGTGAAAGGGTAAAAGTATGTTTCCCAAACTTATTTCAGTGATAAATCAGAGTTTTAAGTGTGGTGTTAAGTTTATGGAGTTAAACCACCCCCCCTACGGGGGGACCCCTAAACGGGGCCCCCCATAGGTAGGGGTTTATGCGGGCGCGGGCATCGGTTTGCCCAACCAGCTTTTTACTTGGAACGGGTGGCGGTGAAGATCTTGGCGGGTCACCCACCGCCACCCTGACCAGTTCACAATCCACAGGAGGATTAGAAATGGCTGTACCGAGTGTGCCCCAAGAGGGCAGAAATGAAAATAGGGCAATCCTTGCCCTGGATCTGGGCTCCCAGATGGGATGGGCACTACACCACCCTGATGGCAGCATCGTCAGCGGCACAATGTCGTTCAAGCTGGGCCGCTTTGAAGGGGGTGGTATGCAGTGGGTTCGGTTCAAACACTGGCTGGATGAACTGGGGGCCGCTGTGGTGCTGGAACAGATCTATTTTGAGGAGGTACGCAGGCATATCGGCACGACAGCAGCCCACGTCTATGGAGGGTTCTTGGCTCACCTTACCGAGTGGGCTGAAAATTCAGAGGTGCCTTACCAAGGGGTGCCGGTGGGCACGATTAAGAAATCAGCAACAGGGAAGGGTAATGCTTCCAAGGCCCAGGTGATCCACGCCATGAAGCGGCTTGGGCACCAACCTGCCGATGACAATGAGAGCGATGCCTTGGCTCTGCTGCATTACGTGCTGGGGAAGGGAGGTGCACGATGATTGGTGGACCCAACATGCCCCGTAGTCCCTTGGCTCGTTACCAGGAGAGCCGGGAGGATGTGGATGAGCAGAAGCGCAAAGGGTGGAATCGCCATGGCATCTTGGTGGTCTCGCAGGACGATAATCGTTTGACCTGGCCGGAACGGGAGTTGGTTCAGCAATTGGGAGATCGGTTGTATGGACGTCGCCACAAGGAGGTGCGTTATGCCTGAAAAATGGGATGCCACTGTTGTGGCCAAGCGGCTTGAAGAGGCGGCAAGAACCATGAAACGCTTGCCGGAGAAAGGGTTGAAACCGGAGGAAGCTCGTTCGTCATGGCCAGAGGTGATTCATGAGTTTTACGATGCCTATGGATGGGGATCAGCGGAGGTCAGGTTGGGGCCACCCTCACCTGATGCCATCAATCGTATGGACGAGGTCTTGGAGTGGCTCTCGTGGCTGGAAACCGATGATAGGCGCCTACTGTGGTTTCGTGCTGAGAGAGTGCCATGGAAGCTGATTATGCGCCGTTTTGGACGTGCTAGATCGACTCTGTTTGCTCACTGGAAAGCAGGCATCTTCCAGATCGTTGCTGTCTTGAACCGAGGTTAAAATGTCCGGACGTTTTAATTCCGGACATGCGGACCTGAATTTGGTAGTCTCGTAGCTACAGTCGGCGAGAGCTGAGCAAGAATACACGAAACCCACCCCGGGGTAACCTGGCGGTGGGTTTCTGCGTTTATGGAGTTTGAAATGGGTAGTCCACTGATGTTGGTAGCATCGTTAGCCGGGTCAATTTTTGTGGGACTGGTGGCGGTCGCCGTGTTGGGTGTCATGCTGCGTTTTTTACTCGGCGAAGGTGGGGATCATGTCTGAACAGCACTGGCCCCATTTTTCTCACGGTGAGCTGCAGTGTCGTTGTGGCTGTGGTCAAGCCCTGATGGATAGGGGATTCATGGCCCAGCTGGAGGAACTGCGCATGGCGTTTGGTAAGCCTATGCCCCTGACCAGCGCATACCGCTGCCCAAGCCACAACGCAGCTGTGTCCTCCTCGGGGCATGATGGTCCACACACCACTGGGTGTGCCGTTGATGTCCAGGTGGCTGGGCACGATGCTCATGCATTGCTTACCCTGGCAACACACCATGGCTTTACGGGTCTTGGTATCAAACAGCGTGGACCACATCAGTCACGCTTTATTCACCTGGACACGCTGAACAACGCACAAGGTCGTCCTCGGCCCTGGATCTGGAGCTACTAAAGCTCAGTAATCAACGCGCTCACGCAGTGCTTTTCCTGGTTTGAAATGCACAGCAGTCTTAGCTTCAACCTCAACCCGTTCCCCCGTCTTTGGGTTGCGGGCATCTCTAGGTTGGCGGGCTCTCGGTTCAAAAACACCAAAGCCCCGAATTTCGGTCCGTTCACCACGGGCCAATGCACTAGACAGGTCATCGAACACAAGATCAACAGCTCTGTCAGCAAGCTGTTTGCTCAGATCACACTTATCTGCAATGGCTACGATGAGCTCTGATTTGGTCATGCTCAGCCCCGTTGGAAAGTTGTCAAGAAATACAAAGCACTGCGATGTTAACCGACATCGAAAGTGTTTGCAATCATGTCAGAAAGTCAGGAGTACGCCATGTCCCTCAATATCATTGTTAACTCTCTCTTGAGCCGGGTGCGGGAACCTTCTTCGTGGAGCGGGGTTGCTGTGCTGCTGGCCATGTTTGGCATGTCCCAGGAAGAAGCCAGCGCTATTACTGAGCTGCTGGTAGCAGGGACAGCTGCTGCTTCGGTACTGATGGGTGAAAAAGGGAATGATCAATGACCGCTGAGGAACAGAGCATGGATCGCCGTCGAGGGTTTGAGCGCCACGTTCAGACCATCCTAACCATGGGTGTGGCGGCGTTGATGGGGTGGCAACTCACCACCATCGAGCAGATGCGGGTGGAGCTGGCCATTCTCAGTGGCCGGGTGGATGCCTTGGCTGCTCGGGTGGATGATGCCTCTTCGGATCGCTACCGGATTTCTGATGCCCAACGGGATCTGGCGTTGCGGGATCAGGCCATCAAGGCGTTGGAAGGTCGTGTGGTGCAGGTGGAGCAGATCTGTGGTGGCCAGTAATCTCTTGGCAGGTGTCTCGTATCCCTTTGATAAATTGGTTCCTTCTGTGGCGTGAACGTATGCGGCGCGCAAAGGCTCAGGATTTCGCTACTGACAGGCCCGTTTTTTGGGTCCGAGGTACGAAGTACGAGATGGTTTCATGCGCTGCCGGGGGCAGATGAACATGTCGATATCATTTGATACGGAGGTCATCGGTAAGCTGATCAGGGAGGCATGGCTTCGGGGGCAGAAGGGGCACGCTCTTCCTAAAGATCTGAAACTGCAGCATGAGTGTCACGCATGTGGTCGTGCTGAATGGGATTTTCAGAAGACCATCAATACCTGGGATCTTACTTTGAGTAACGATCGGGGAAGTGGATGGCATGCGGCCAGAACTGAAGCACTGCGCCGTGCTCCATTTTGTGGTGTATGTGGTGCACAAGAGCATTTGGAAGTTCATCATATCGTTCCATTTCGAGTATCCCAGGACAATAGCCAAAGCAACCTGATTCCGCTCTGTCGCAGATGTCATCGCCGGGTAGATGAGGCATTCAGGAAGATTGAATGGATGCTGCAAGATTCTAAAACAGCCAAGCTTATGTTTTGGTTGGCTTTGAAAGAAAGGCAGCTTCTTGTCGTCGTTCAGATCCGGCAAATCCTGGCTCAATACTCTAAATTAGAGAAACAGCTAAAAAACGACATTGATTCGGCATGGCGTAGGGGTCTTGGCTCATGAGTAACCCATCCAATGTTTGCGATCAGCCATCATGCAAAAACTTTCTTCAAACAGTGCATTAGCTCGAGCCATAGGGGTTAGCGAAGGTGCTGTTCGAAAGGCTGAAAAAACGGGGCGGATTAGCCGAGATGCTGATGGGGTATGGGATCTTGAAGAAGTCTCAAAGCAGTGGAAGCAGAACTCTGATCCCGCAAAAAAGCGTGGAACCCCAAAGTCAAACTTAAAGCCGGTGCCAGTCTCTGCACAGCAGGTAGTGAATGACACCCTTGCACAGCAAAGTGCTTCTCCATCAGGAGGGCCACCTTCCTATGCGCAAGCAAAAACGGCTGATATGGCTCTCCGGGCCCAACTCCGCAAGATTGAGCTGGAAGAGAAGAAGCGCTCTTTGATTGATCGGGAGAAGGTGCTTTCCCACGTCTTCAAGAACGCCCGCCAGTTTCGGGATGCTTGGCAAAATTGGCCTTCAAGGGTCGCTTCCCGCATGGCAGCCGAACTGGGTGTGGATGATCATCAGATGCATCTTTGCCTGGAGCGGTACGTCCGTGAGCATCTGGAAGAGATCTCTGATCAAAACTTCTCGTTGGAATAATTAATCATGGATCAATTTGGTGAGCTAACGCTGGAGCAGTGGCCTCTTGAGCGGTTGGTACCCTATGCGCGCAACCCACGTCGCAACGACGATGTAGTAGATCGCATGTGCGCCGCCATTCGGGAGTTTGGCTTCCGCATTCCCGTGGTGGCCAGAAGCGATGGCACGGTGGTGGATGGTCACCTGCGTCTGAAGGCAGCAAAACAGTTAGAGTTGGAAGCAGTTCCCGTGGTACTGGCCGATGATCTGACTGAAACTCAGATCAAGGCCTTCCGTATTCTGGCCAACCAGTCTGCCAACTGGGCGGAGTGGGACAACGACCTCCTGTCGTTGGAACTCACCGAACTGCAGGATGCCGATTTTGATCTGGATATGATCGGCTTCTCCAATGAGGAGTTGGCGAACTTGCTCCAGCCTTTAGATGATGAAGGTGATTCTGGCTCTGGGTCTTTTGAATCGGAGTCGGTACCAGAGCCACCAGCCAACCCCGTTACCCAACCTGGAGATCTTTGGATTCTGGGTGAACATCGTCTTCTGTGTGGCAGTAGTCTCAATCCAGAGGATGTGATTCGGTTGATGAACGGTGAACGGGCGATCCTGTTCGCAACCGATCCCCCGTATCTGGTGGACTACGATGGCACCAACCATCCCGGCTCCAAAGAGAGCCGCAAGCGGGAATCCCTGAATAAGGATTGGTCCAGTAGCTACGGTGTTACATGGGATGATTCATCCCAGGGCCCGGAACTCTATGAGGGCTTCATTCGGGCCGCCATCGACCATGCCATTGAGCCCAATGCAGCGTGGTACTGCTGGCATGCTTCCAAACGGCAGGCGATGCTGGAAGCGGTGTGGGAAAAGGCAGGGGCGTTTCAGCATCAGCAGATCATCTGGAACAAGGAAAAGGGGGTGCTAACCCGCTCCAAATTCCTGTGGAAACACGAGCCCTGCCTGATGGGCTGGATCAAAGGCAACATGCCACCCAAAGTGGCAGATGCCGAATTTCTCTCCACCGTTTGGGACATTCAGGGTCTCTCTGGTGAGGAGCGTCCTGACCATCCAACGCCCAAACCGTTGGACTGTTTTGCTATTCCTATGCGTCAGCATGTGGAGCGGGGCGGGCTCTGCTATGAACCCTTCAGTGGATCGGGTTCCCAGATCATGGCGGGGGAAATGGCAGGGCGACGGGTCAACGCTATGGAGATCTCGCCGGTCTATGTGGATGTAGCAGTCAAACGATTCATCCAGGCAACCGGGAAGATTGTCTATTTGGATGGATCGGGTGGGCAGAGTTATGAGGAAATTGCGCTGAAAAGAGATGTTGATCTGAATAATGAAAATGGTGTGAGGAACTCCTGAAGGTATGCATGAACTAAGTTTCTGTGGGGATTAATCACTCTTCGCAGGGAATGATCATGAATCAACCTAAATCTAAAAAAAAGAAGCCCACATCCAATATCATGGATGGACCAGCCAGTCTCCTCGATGATGTGTCAATAGCAACATCAAATAATAGTTCTTCAACGGTTTCTACACCCAATGTTTCAAGCAGTTCGCCAGCTATTAAATCCTCTGCACATACAGTAGGTGCTGGGCATGGACCAATTGCAGGACATGGCTCAGGGGTTCATATGGCTGGCCCCAGTAAGGTTGGGATAATGAAAGCTTTTGGCGTGGCAGGTGGTATGGCAGGAGGTGGAACTGTAGCTATTGCTAGTAGCAAAATGGTTATAGGGTTGACATTGATCGCTCCTGCGATTGGAATTGCTTGTGGTACAGCTCTGTACTATTTCAATCATAGAAAGAACAAAAAGTAGACCTTACATAGACATGGGAGTGGATGATGAAACTGGCTGAACTGAAAAAAGCTGTTGCTGAAAAAGCTGAAATGACCCAGGCAGATGCAGATAAGGCAATCAAAGCAAGCTTTGAAGCCATTTCAGATGCACTGGGTAAAGGGGAGACGGTACAGCTTCCTGGTTTTGGGACTTTCTCCATTGGCGAGCGAGCTGCCCGAACTGGCAGGAACCCCCAAACAGGCCAAGAAATGCAGATTGCTGCTTCCAAGAGTGTAAAGTTCAAGGCTGGCAAAGCCCTAAAAGATGCAGTAAACGATTAAGAATATATCTGTTTTTTATAGTAGGAAAACGTTCAGTGGAGACGCTGAACGTTTTTTTTGTGAGTAGATGTGGATAGGGAGCATTTTATCCCTATGTGGTATGGCACTGCCGTAGTGTGTTCAAGTGAAAAGTGCAGCAGTGCCGGAGTAATGTGTAAGGGCTCAGTCCTCGCTGATGTGGTAATGGCTGACCCCTTCCATGTTTTGGCGGGTGATGATAAGCCCAAGCTTCTTTTTTAAGGTCCCGGAAATCGCGCCGCGAATGGTGTTCTTGTTCCATCCGGTCTCTGCGGTGATCTGATCCAGTGAGGCTCCTTGGGGGCGTTTCATCAGGGCAATCATTTTGGCCTGTTTGGAGTTCTGTCGGGTATCGGCCCGGCGCATGGTTTTGGCATCCTCCAGACCTGCTTTGTAGGCGGCTTCCAGGGCGTTTTGGATGCCCCAAACGCTGACATTGTGAAAATCCAGGCTGTCTGAGTTGCGGGTCTCCAGTGTGTCGATGAAAAGATGATCCTGGGCGATCTGGCCAAAAAGCTTGGCTTTGGGATCCTCCTGGGGATCTTCCTGTTGGGCTGGCTTGGGTTCCTTGCCAATGGCCAGCAATCCGGCTTCGGCAATGCGCCAATCGTTGTCTCCCTTATCTTCAATCAACCCTCTGTTAGAAAGGGCTTTGATCACCTTCAAAGCAGCGCCCCCTTTGATCCGTTGGGGTAGGGGGTGGATTGCGCCATCGGGGCGGTTGGAAGCGGCTTCCAGAGTATCGATTTGAGTGTTGCTGAGTGTGTTCATTTGGCTCTCCGTTGGTTGGTGATGCTGTTGTGACCATATAGCCATCGGTGGCCCTTCTTATCCAGGTTAATCGACTGAAAAAGATCATAAAATGTGGAGATCTATGATGGTGCGGCGTCGGTAGAACGCCAGTGGCGGGAAGGGATAAAACCCGACCCGCTGCTCAATGTTTCCCAGTGGGCCGATAAGCACCGCATGTTGTCCCAAAGGGCCTCCTCGGAACCGGGGCGTTGGCGGACCAACCGCACCCCCTATCTGAAAGAGATCATGGATTGCCTCTCGCCCTCCTCACCGGTGCGGCGGGTGGTATTCATGAAAGGGGCGCAGATTGGAGGAACCGAGGCGGGCAACTGCTGGATCGGCTATGTGATCCACCGGGTTCCCGGTCCCATGTTGGCGGTTTCACCTACTGTGGAACTTGCAAAAAGGAACTCCAAGCAGCGCATCGATCCCCTCATTGAGGAGAGCGATGTGCTGCGGGAGCGGGTCAAGCCAGCCCGTAGTCGGGATTCTGGCAATACGGTGCTCTCCAAGGATTTCCCAGGTGGGGTGCTGATCCTCACAGGGGCCAACAGCGCCGTGGGTTTGCGCTCTATGCCCGCCCGCTATCTGTTTCTGGATGAGGTGGATGGCTATCCGGGGGATGTGGAGGGGGAAGGAGATCCCATCTTACTGGCAGAGCGGCGTAGCGCTACCTTTCAGCGCCGGAAGATCCTGCTGGTCAGTACACCCAACCGTAAGGGGCTCTCCCGTATCGAGCGGGAGTATCTGTCCAGCGACCAGCGGAAGTTTTTCCTGACCTGTCCGGAATGTGATGAGCGCCACACCTTAGAGTTTAAGCATCTGCACTGGCAGGAGGCCAAACCAGAGACGGTGGTTCATGTTTGTCCCCATTGTGAGGCGCACATCCCTGAGCATCGCAAAGGGGCCATGCTGGAAACGGGGCAGTGGGTGCCAACGGCTGAAGGAGATGGTCGAACCGCTGGTTTCCATCTCTCCTCACTCTACAGCCCCGTAGGTTGGTTCTCTTGGGCCGATGCGGTGGTCATGTATGAACAGGCACAGGAAAATCCCGATCTGATGAAAGGTTTCGTCAACACGGTGCTGGGGGAACCCTTTGAGGAAGAATTCGAAGCTCCGGACTGGCAGCGGCTCTATGAGCGGCGGGAGAACTACCGTATCGGCACGGTGCCAGTAGGCGGGCTGTTTCTTACAGCAGGCGTTGATGTGCAAAAGGATCGCATCGAATGCGAAGTGGTGGCCTGGGGTCGGGATAAGATCTCCTGGTCCGTGGACTACCATGTATTGGATGGCGATACAGCCAAGCCGGAAGTGTGGCGATTGCTGGACCGGGCCTTGGCTAAGGAGTACCCACACCCTTCGGGCCAGTTGATGCCCATTCGGGTAATGTGTGTGGATTCCGGTTATGCCACCCAGGATGTCTACGCCTGGGTGCGTAACCATCCCCAAGCCACCTGGGGGCCTGCGGGTGCTGTGGCGCGTCAGCCTCGCACCGTGGTGGCGGTGAAGGGGCAGGATCGGGATACGGCGCTGTTGCTATCAGTTTCCAAGGCTGACTCTGGGTCCCGTAAGCGTGGCCTGAAAGTGTGGTCCATCGGTACTCCTGTGGCAAAAGGGGAACTCTACCGCTGGCTAAAGCTGGAGCGACCCACTGATGAAGCATTGGAAGCTGGTGAGACCTATGCGCCCGGTAGCTGCCACTTTCCCCAATACAACGATGAGTTCTTCAAGCAGATCACAGCAGAGCGGTTGGTGATCCGCATGGTGAAGGGCTTTCCCAAAGCAAGCTGGGAGAAGGAAGCCAATCGCCGCAATGAGGCGCTGGATTGCCGGGTTTATGCACGAGCAGCCGCCAGTATCTATGGCATGGATCGGTTTCAGGACAAGCACTGGGCCAAGCTGGAAGAGCCGCTACAGATCATCACGGATGAGGTGGAGTCTCGTTTCAAACAGAAGAACCGTCGCCGCATCATCCAATCAGGCTACATGAATCGATAAATTATGGCAGATCTCACCACTTTGCAAACGCGCCTGGAAACGGTCCGTGCCCAGGCTCACAGCCCCATTGCTCGTGTCTCCTACGATGGCCGCACCGTGGAGTATCGGGGCCAAGATGAGATCCAAACCGCCATTGCAGATCTGGAACGCCAGATTGCTCAGGCCAGTGGCACTAAACCAGTTCGACAGATCCGCGTCCACACCACCAAAGGATATTGACCTCTCATGAATCTGCTCCAGCGGTTGCGCTATCTGGCAACCGGCAGAATCCCTATGCCTCGAGCCCAGCTTGAGGCGGCCCGTGCAGCCCGGCGACTGGCGGGCTGGCGTAGCGGAAATGAGAGTCTCAATAGTCTGATTCTGCAGGGTGGAAGCCTACTTCGTTCCCGATCCAGGGAGCTGGTTCGGTCCAACCCCTATGCTTCCAATGCAGCTGCCAGCTTTGCTGCCCATGCGGTGGGGGCGGGGATTAAACCCTCCAGCCTGACCCAGGATGCAGCACTGAAAGATCAATTGCAGCGGTTGTGGCTGGATTGGACTGATGAGGCCGATGCCGATGGGTTGACCGACTTCTACGGCCTGCAAGCCATGGTGGCCAGGGCCCTGTTTGAGGCGGGGGAGTGTTTCATCCGGCTTCGTCCCAGACGAGTGGAAGATGGACTTTCAGTCCCATTACAACTGCAGCTTCTTCCCGCAGAGCAACTACCGCTGGAGAAGAACGAACAGCTTCCCTATGGGCGAGAAATCCTTATGGGGGTGGAGTTTGACAGCCGAGGCCAGCGCCGGGCCTACCATTTTCTAAAGAATCATCCCGGTGATCTGCGGCAGCGGGGTGGTGGACAGACCGTCCGTATCCCAGCCAGTGAGATCATCCACATCTTCCAGCCCCTGCAAGAGGGCCAGATTCGGGGCCTGCCCTGGATTGCTCCAGCCCTGCCCAAGCTGTGGCTGCTGGATCAGTACGACGATGCAGAGCTGGATCGCAAAAAGGTGGCGGCCATGTTCGCCGCGTTCATCACTCGCCCCCAGGCTGAGGATGTGATGGGGGAGGAGGATGCGCCTCGTGATGATGAGGGGGCCGCTCTGTTGGGGTTGCAGCCCGGCACCATGCAGTTGCTGTTGCCTGGAGAGGACATCAAGTTCTCCGACCCAGCCGATGTTGGGGGCAGCTACGAAGCCTTCCAATACCGGACCCTACTGGCCTGCTGCAGCGCCATGGGGGTGCCCTACACCAATGTTACCGGGGACCTGCGCCAAGCCAACTACTCCTCTCTGCGGGAGGGGAAGCTGGAGTTTAGGCGGCGTATGGAGCAGTTCCAACACAACACCCTGGTCTTTCAACTCTGCCGTCCGGTATGGATACGTTGGATTCGGGAGGCTGCCCTATCTGGGGCAATCATGAACCAACCTGGACTCAAACAGGTGAAGTGGATTCCGCCCAAATGGGATTGGGTCGATCCGTTGAAAGATCGCAAAGCGGAAGTAGAGGCCATTCGTGCTGGTCTTAAATCCCGCTCCGATGTCATCGAAAGCGAAGGCTATGACGCCGAAGAGGTGGATCGCCGCATCGCAGCAGACCATAGCCGTGAACGGGAGCTGGGTCTGCGGTTTGAGGATTCCTCCGCAGCACCTGAACAAGATATTCAACCACCAGAGGAGAGTGCTGCATGAGCAGAACCTGGTTTCGCATCAGCGCCAAAGGGGATGCGCCCGCTGAGATCGCCATCTATGACGAGATTGGCGCTTACGGCATTACCGCCAAGAGCTTTTTGGATGAACTGAAAGCGGTAGAGAACGCCAAGACTATTACCCTGCGTGTTAACAGCCCAGGCGGTTCTGTGTTTGATGGCATCGCCATTCACAACGCCCTCAAGCGCCACACGGCCCGTGTCACGGTAGTTGTGGATGGCATCGCCGCCTCCATCGCCTCGGTCATTGCCATGGCTGGGGATGAGATGGTGATGCCGGAAAACGCCATGATGATGATCCATGATCCGTCGGGTCTGGTGTGGGGCACAGCGGATGAGATGCGATCCATGGCTGAAGCTCTGGATAAAATAAAGACAGGGTTGGTGTCCGCCTACCGGGAAAAGACCGGACGCTCTGATGAGGAGATCGAGGCCCTGATGGCCAATGAAAGCTGGCTCACCGCTGAAGAGGCGGTGGAGATGGGCTTTGCTGATCGGTTGGACAAGCCAGTGCAGATGGCAGCCTCCTTTGATTTGGGACGCTTCAAGAATACACCTGAGTGCCTGACCAACTGTGAGATGTCTCTTCCGGAACCCAAACAGCCCCAGAACAATGTGGTGGATCTGGACTCTGTCCGTTCCGACGAGCGCAAGAAGACCCTGGCCTACGTCAATGAAGTGCATGAGATCTGCGATTTGGCCGGTATGCCGGGACGGGCTTCCAACTTTATTGCTCAGGGTGTGGAGGCTGGTCAGATTCGGCGAGCCTTGATTGATGCGCGAGCCGATGAAGGTTACCGTCTGGATATCCGTCACCATCATGGTCCAGCACTGGACGAACATCCCCAGTCAACCATCGATACCCACGCCATCTACGCCGCCCGTAATCAGCCCAATCCATAGGAGTCCGTTCCATGCCTGAGATGAATGAAACCAACCATGCCGGGGAGTTTGTTGTCTCCGAAGGAAACGGCTCCATCAGCCGGGAGACGGTGACCATCCTTAATGGCCGTACTCTGGAACCCGGCACGGTGCTGGGCAAAATCACCAGCAGTGGTAAGTACCGGGAGATCGATCCCGCCGCCACCAGTGGTGCCGAGGTGGCGGTGGCCATTCTCTATGACCATGTGGATGCATCCAGTGGTGATGCCGTGGTGGTGGTGATCCATCGTCTGGCAGAGGTTAATGCCGGTCGTTTGGTCTTCGATGCCGCTGTCACCGATGCCCAGAAAACCACCGCCCTTGGCCAACTGGCCGATCAAAACATCATTGCCCGGTAAGGAGGTCGCCCGTGGCTGCACTCGACGTATTCAATAACAACGCTTTCTCTATGGTGTCGTTGACCGATGCCATCAACAAGATGCCCTTTGTCCCAGGCCGTATTGGCCAGTTGGGTATTTTTCACGAACAGGGGGTCTCCACCACCACGGTGCTCATCGAAGAGCGGGAGGGATCCCTCAATCTGGTGGAGACCACCGCACGTGGCGCACCTGCCATTCAGAACAGCAGCAATAAGCGCAAAGCCCGCTCCCTGACCGTGCCCCACATCGCTCTGGAGGACACCATTCTGGCCGATGAGGTGCAGAATCTCCGTGCCTTTGGCTCCGAGAGCAATCTGGAGGGTGTGCAGACGGTGGTGAATAACCGCCTGGAGGAGATGGCCCGGAAGATCGACGCCACCTTGGAGCATCTGCGTATCGGGGCCATTAAAGGGCAGATTCTGGATGCCGATGGTAGCACCGTACTTTATGATCTTTTCACCGAGTTTGGGGTCAGTCAGCAGGGCGAGGTGGATTTCGATCTGGACAATGCCAATCCCCAGGCTGGTGCGGTAAAAAAGAAATGCCACACCATCCGCCGCAAGATTGAGGATGAACTGGGAGCCCAGCCCTATGACCATATCCATGCCATCTGCGGACCTGATTTCTTTGATGATCTGATCACCCACCCTGAGGTAAGCACTGCTTACGAACGCTACATGGATGGACTGTTCCTACGTCAGGGACAGGCTCGTGGCTCCTTTGAGTATGCGGGGATTATCTTTGAAGAGTATCGGGGTAAGGTGGGCTCGGTGGAATTCCACGATCCCAGCAAGGCCCACTTCTTCCCGGTGGGTGTGCCCGGCCTGTTCCGTCAGTACAACGCCCCGGCGGATTTTGTGGAGACCGTAAACACCATCGGTCTGCCTCGGTATGCTAAGCAGGCGGTGGATCAGCAGTTTGCCCGTTGGGTGATGCTGCATGTGCAGTCCAATCCGCTGCCCATCTGCACGCGCCCACGCGTACTGCTCAAAGCCAAGCGTACCTAATTCCTGACCTCCAGGATGGCCCAATATCTTCGTTGTCTGCGTCATCAGCTCCTCACCGTGCCTGACGCACTGTCTCGTCGCTTCTTCCTTGACGCCTTGATCTTGAACCACCTGGAGGCCAGGACATGAACCCTTTCAGCATGGCAGTGGATGCCACTTTTCAGAGTTTTGGTATCCCAGTCACCTACAGACCCAGTGGAGGTGATCCTGTTTTGGTGAGTGTCATCTCCAAACGTCCCGATGAAGTGGTGAGTTTTGGGGAGACCCGTATCCATGCTGAAACCTCACTGTTTGAGGTTCGAACCTCTGAAGTAGCCAATCCCCAGCCTGATGATCAAGTAGAGGTGAACGGTGTGACTTATATCGTTCAGGGAGAACCCATGGCTGGTCGGGATCGGTTGGTCTGGACCCTGGACTGCTACCCGGCCTGAACATGCGCCTTGCGACCACCATCATTGGATCCATCCGTCAGGACATGGAACAGGATCTTCTGCGTATCAAACACTCTGTGACGACTGGCACCAAAGAAGCGGGCCAGGGTTTGAAAACGGAACTGCGTCAGCAGGTGGTTGCTGCTGGGTTGGGGGTTCGTCTCTCCCGAAGCTGGCGCAATCGGACCTACCCCAACCAGGGTACCAATGCCGCTTCTTTGGTTTGGTCCAAGGCACCCAAGATCATGCGTACCTTTGATCGTGGCGCGGTGATCAAGGGTAAGGGTGGCTTGTGGCTGGCTATTCCCACACCTGCTGCGCCAAAGCGGGGCACCGATGGTAAACGGGTACACCCAGGCAATTTCCCCGAAGGCAGGTATGGACCTCTTCGGTTTGTCTACCGAAAGGGAAAGCCATCACTTCTGGTGGTGGATGGGGTGCGCATCAGCGCCAAGACTGGTCGGATGGGCAGGCGGGCAAAGGGTGGGAGCTATACCAAATCAGGAAGGCTGAAAAGCGGCATCACCACGGTTGTGATGTTCGTCATGGTGCCCCAGGCACGTATTCCCAAGAAACTGGATGTGGCCAGAGCCACCAACCGCTGGTTGGCTCGGTTACCGAAGCTGATTGATCAGAAGATGGGCTCAACCGGTTGATTTAAGCAGGAACGAAGTGAATCTCCGGTTTCATCCCTGTCGCTTTGGCATAACGGAAGAGGGTCTTCATGCTCGGCATGGTCTTTCCCCCTTCCAATCGAGCCACTACCGATTGAGTGGTCCCCATACGCTCGGCTACCTCGGCTTGGGTCAACCCAGCTTTGGCGCGGGCACCGATCAAAGCCTTGGCCACTTCAAACTCGGGGGCCATAGCCTCGTATTCCTTACGGAACTCGGGATCTTTCATCCACTGTTTTTTCAGTTCGCTAAGGGCGGTCATTGCTCGATCTCCCTGGCTCTGGAAAGAGCGGTTTCAATGGCGGAACGCGGCGTTTTCTGGGTCTTTTTGACAAAGACGTGCAGCACCACAATTCGGCGATCCACCACGGTGATGTAAATAGCGCGGGCAATGCCGCGAGGCCCTTTCATGCGCATTTCCCAGAGCTTGTTGCCCAAGGACTTTACATAGGGTTCCCGGACATGCTGAGGGCCAAATGTCTCCAATAGCTCCGCGATGTAGAGAAATTTCCCGCGAAGATGAGGATCTAATGCAGCCAACTCGGCATCTACCGTGGCGTTCAATGTTTCAACGTGCCATGTCATGCTTCTATCATATAGCAAAAAAGCTATAAATTGAACAGGAATTCCATGCCCACACAAACAGAACAGATCCTTCAGATACTCCAAGCAGTATTAGATACCGTTCCTGATGCCGAAGTTGAACGCAATATTGCAGTGCCGATCAAGGTACCTGTGGGTGGGCTGGTTATTCTTAGGGATGGCGATCCTGGCAGTCCGGATCTAGCGCTGGGTGGCTTGGGTGGTGCCTATTACAGCCATCAAGTGGAGATCGAACTCTATGTGCAAGAGGGTGATGCGGCAAAGCGGGATCTGGCCCTGGATGCCTTGATCGCAGGGGTAGGGGAGCGGTTGGCCGCCAATCCCACTCTGGGTGGTCTGGCCTACGGCATGACCATCGGGCAACCCTCCACAGATCTGGAAGCGATCGAGGGAGCCGCCACCATCAAATCTGCTGTGCTGGAGCCGGTGATTGAGTATGAATCCCCAGCCTCCTGGAGTCACTGCGCTGTTCCAGGCCCTCTTAATGAGCCTGCAAGCTGCAGCAACAACGTCACCTTCGTAGCAGGGGAGGATCTGGAAGCCTTCCGCTTGATCACCCTGAACAACGATACCCAACTGGTGCTGGCCGATCAGGTGGGCTCTGGTACGGTGCTGGGGATGAATCTTATCTCTGCACAGCAAGGGGAGGCGATCCCTATCCAGGTGTTTGGGCCGATCTCAAACCCTGGCTGGAACTGGTCCACCGATCCCGATGGGGTGTTTCTGGGTTTGGATGGTCTACCCACTCAAACACCCCCAACATCTGGTTATCTCACCACGGTGGGGCGGGCACTATCGCCTACAGAACTGTTCCTGAGTATCGAACCCACTATTCAACTGTTGTAAGGGTTTAACCCATGACCACTCAAAAGTTTATCCGACTGAACGGGGACTCCGGCCAGCCCGAGGAGGCCTATGCCACCGACCGATCTAAAGGGCGCAAGGATGCTGGAAAGATCGTAGCTCTGGACCGGCACGGCAGACTCTCCAGGAGCATGCTTCCCGCAGGATGTTGTCGATGCTCCTGCCACCACCCAGATAAACCCAAGAAGAAGTAATCCCCACCCGCCATTCCGGCGGGTTTTCTGTTCCAGGCCAACTATTTAAGGAGTAAGGCCCATGGCTGTTAGCAAATATCTGAAGATCGACACCACCGACGGTAAAACCAAGGAGGCCCTTGCGGTGGACTCCACCACCGGTGTCAGTGATGCCGGTAAGGTGGTGGCGCTGGATACCACTGGTAAGCTTTCTCTAGGCATGATGCCCACGGGGATTGGACCAGACCTCAAGAGCATCACCGTGGGGGTGGATGTGGCGGCAGGTGATTTCGTCAACATCTACGACGATGCCGGTACCCTGAAAGTTCGGCCCGCCCAGGCCAATGCCAACATCACCCAGGCGGACGGTTTCGTGAAGGAGGCCGCCACCGTGGGTAACGATGTGGCGGTCTACTTTGAAGGGGTGTCAGATCAGCTTTCTGGGCTTACCCCCGGTGAACGCATGTTCCTCTCTGCTGACACTGCAGGGGCCACCACCAACACTCCGCCAACCGGTTCTGGGCATATTGTTCAATATCTGGGCAAGGCGGTTTCTGCAACCGAACTGGCTTTCGAAGCCACCGATGGCATCACCCTGGCCTGACCCAGGCTCCCCCTTTGGTTTTCAAGGCATCCGGCAGCAGTGCCGGATGCCTTTTTTAAGGAATTTGCATCATGGCCAGAGCCTATGGGGCCAATGCCCACCTGCTGTTAAAAAGGGAAACCGTCTACGGTCAAAAGCCCTCCGGCAACTTTATCCGCATGCCTTTCAACCGCTGCAGTTTGGGTAGCGAACAGGGATTGGTAGATGATCCGGTACTGGGACAGGGGCGAGACCCGCTACCCCCTCTACAGGATGTGATCAATGTGGAGGGTGAGGTAGTAACGCCCATGGACCTACGTTACATGGGGCTGTGGTTGACCGGATTGTTGGGCAATGCCGATACTACTGGTAGTGGCCCCTATGTGCACACCTTTGCCTCCGGTGAACAGGTACTACCCAGCTACAGCATTGAGGTGGGTATGCTGGAGGTGCCAGCTTTCTTTCTCAGTGCTGGAGTGATGGTGAATTCTCTTGCGCTGGAGTTTCAACGCTCAGGGGCTGCTGCGGCGACGCTGAATCTGGTTGCCCAAGGGGAAAACCGTTCGGCTTCATCTCAAGGAGGCACACCCACCGCTCTTACCTTTGAACGCATCAGCCAGTTTCAGGGCTCCATCAAAAAGGGTGGCACTTCTCTGGCCCATCTAACCGGCGGCTCTCTTACCTACAGCAACAATCTGGAAAAAATCGAAACCATCCGAGATGACGGTCTCATCGATGGAGCAGATCCCACGGTGGCATCTCTCACAGGGCGTATCGATGTGCGCTTTGCCGATACCAGCCTCATCGATCTGGCCAGCAACGGTACACCTATGGATCTGGAGTTTGGCTACCGGGTGGATGCCAACAACAGCATTCTGTTTACCTGTCATGAGGTCTATCTGCCCAAGCCCAAGCTGGCTGTGGAGGGGCCCGGTGGCGTGCAGGCCAGTTTTGATTTTCAAGGAGCACGCAATGAAGCGGCCGGGCGCATGCTCACCGTAACTCTAAACAGTGATCTGGATGGGAGCGACTACCAATGATCTCCCTTACGCCCCCAAAAGAACCCTATGATCTGGAACTGCCCTACAACGTGGTGGTGACGGTCAAGCCCCTCACTTCAGCTGGGATGTCTCTGTGTCAGGCAGCAGCCCGAAAACGACTCAATCGGGAATACCCCGATCTGGATGATGAGATCGAACGGGATGGCCACTATCAGGTGATATTGGTTCAGGAACTGGCCTTTGCCCATATCACGGCTTGGCAGGGGGTTGCGGATGATTCCGGTGAGCAGGATGCTCCTGTGACCAAGGAGAATATCAAAGTACTACTTGATCTCTATCCCATGGGTGAGCGCTTTTTCCAAGCTTTCACCCTGCACCAAGTGATGCTCAATGCCGCAAAAAACGTATCCGGGCCCTCTGCCGATGGCACTTTCAACAAGGCGGCGGGCCAGCCTATTGCAGAGGATGTAGAGAAGATGGAGCCCCCTGTGCCCGAGGAAAGCCTGGGCTGAGTGGGGAGCGTTGTCCCTATGATGAGTACGCCCCTCAATCCCTGGAAGAGCAACAGCTTTTTGAGATTATGCAAGCCTGTCAAAATCAGCTGAGGCTGGCTCCATCGGGGCAGATTCTGGGTATCGATATGAATGTAGCTCTACAGATGGCCAGATCTGTAGGACTCGATGAATGGACGGCCACAGAACTTCTACCTGTTGCTGAATCCGGACTTATTGAAGCCAACCTTTCAGAAGAACCATGACCCGTACACGACACTCCTATTCCATCCGCTTGTCCGTAGAGGATGGGGGACGTGTGCGCGCTGAACTGGCTCAGATCGGGGAGGGTGGGGAGCGCTCCTTTAAGCGTATTCGCACCGCCAGTTCCGATGCTTCCCGTAGCTTGGAGACTCTGGCAGGCCGGGCCAGTGGACTACAATCCCGTATGCGCATGTTGGCAGGGGTGGTTGCAGGTTTGACCACAGCCGGTGGTTTGACCGCCCTGGTAAATCGTTCCATTACCACAGCGGATGCCATCGGTAAGACAGCAGACAAAATCGGCGTGGGGGTGGAGTCTCTGCAAGCCCTGCGCTATGCCGCCGAATCGGCTGGCATCTCCCAGAATACCTTGGATATGTCTCTACAGCGTTTCACCCGCCGGGTGGCAGAAGCCGCCTCTGGAAGTGGAGAAGCCAAGGATGCTCTGGCCCAGATGGGCATTACCCTACGAGATCAGCATGGTCAGATCCGCAAAACCGAAGATCTGCTTTTGGAAGTGGCCGATGCCCTCTCCAAAACCGAAAACAGCTCAGAGCGGGTGCGCTTGGCCTTCAAGCTGTTTGATTCCGGTGGTGTCGGCCTGATTAACATGCTGCGGGGCGGTTCCGATGCCCTGGAACAGACTATGCTCAAAGCTAGGGATCTGGGCATCGTTATTGAGGGGGACCTAATCCGCAATGCAGAACAGGCCAGGGACGATCTGGATACGCTCAGTAAGGTCATTTCAGCCAACCTCAACCGAGCCCTTCTGGATCTAGCCCCACTGATCTCCGACGCCTCCAGCGCCTTTGCCACCTTCTTCTCTACGGTGGGTAAAGGCTATCAACAGCTGTTTGGTGATCCTTCCGATGATGAGCGGTTTAACACCTTGCTTTCCAAACGTCTGCGCCTTCAAGAGCAGGTGGCCAAACTGGCGGGCCGCAGTAACCTGCACCCCATTGCCCGAAATCGTCTGGCCAGTTTCAAAACGGAAATCATCGCCATCAATGAACAGCTTCGAGCCATCCAGGATGCCAACATTGAGCAGGCCAAACGGGAGAGTCAGGCACAATCTCCTAATACGTCCACACCTGATTCTGCGTCTGGTGATGAAGGCCAATTGCAAAGCGCAAAGGAGAGAGCCCGAAAGCTGGCTCAGCTTGAGCGCACGCTGCAACAGCAACTGTTCAGCGTAACCCAACAAGGCGCAGCCCGTATTGAAGCAGAGTATCACCGCCATGTTGAGCAGCTTGGGCAGATCCGTACCGATCAAAACCAAAAAAAGGTGGACCAACTGCTGGGAACTGCGGCGGATGTTCGCAGTACCAAACTGGCCCAGTTGGCAGCCCAGGAGCAGAAGCTGGCGGATCAACGCCATGCGGCAAACCAGCGGGTGGTGACAGCCCTCAAAGTAGAACAGGATGCGTTAAGCCAGACCGATCGCCAGCGTTTCATCTCCCAAGCCCTGCGCAGACTATCTGCCGAGGCCACTGCCCAGCAGAGGGCTGAAGTGGAGCAACTGGCAGCCATGCTGTTTAATGAAAAACATGCCATTGAGGCTCAGCAAAAGGCCGAAGAAAAAAGGCTGCAGCGGCTCAAAGAGGGAAAAGACCTCTCCGAGCAGTATCGCACTGCACAGGAACAGTACCGGTCAGAATTAACCAATCTTAATGAACTCCTGGCTGAAGGAGCCATTAATCAGCAGACTTTCTCCCAGGCTGTTGAGCAAGCCCATGGCCGAATGCTGGATGCCAGCAGCCACTGGTCTGATGGTATTAAGCGGGCTATTCGCGACTATCTGGATGAAGCCACCAATGCTTCCCAAACCTTTGAACAGGTCACCAGTGGTGCACTGCGGCAGAGTGAAAACGCCTTTGTCAAATGGGCTATGACCGGAAAGCTGTCGGCTACGGATCTTTTCAACACCATTGCGGAGGAAGCCATTCGCACTGCTTATCGCATGGCGGTGGTCAAACCGTTGGGTGGTCTCATGGAGAGTCTCTTCTCTACCATCGGCAGCGCCATCTTCGGTGGTATCGGTCTTGGTGGTGGAACGGCGGAAGCCGCTGTGCTCACACCTAAGCCCGGCATGAGCAACGCCTTGGTCTATCACGGTGGCGGTGTGGTGGGCAGTGGTGAGGGTAGTTCCCGTCTGGTGCCAGCTTCTCTCTACGAGCAAGCGCCCAGATATCACAGTGGTGGCGTCATCGGACCCGGTGAGGTGCCCGCCGTTTTGCAACAAGGTGAAACGGTCTTTACCCGTGGCCAGATGCAACTGCTGGGAGAGGGCTTCAACCGCAAGCCTGAGGTCAAGGTGATGGTCAATATCCACAATAATGCCGAAAACGTGGAGGCCAAAGCCCAGTGGCAGCAGCAAGGCAATGGGGATCTGACCCTGGATGTGTTTGTGGATCAGGTGGAGAGCCGTATGAACCGCAACATCGGTCGTGGTGAGGGTATTGCACCGACCCTGGAACGGCGATATGGCTTAAACCCAGCTGTGGGTAGCTACCGCTGATGGAATCCTGGCCTGGGCAACTGCCCAAACCCACCGTGCAGGGCTATGTGATCAAACCGGAAGATGCCCTGCTGCGTACGGAGATGGACGCAGGGCCTGCCCGACAGCGTCGAATCTTTACTCATGTTCCCACCGTGGTTACCGTTCGCTGGCGTATGAATCCAGAGCAGTTCGCCCTGTTCCAATCCTGGTTTCGCCACAAGGCCTACTCGGGAGCTGCTTGGTTTTCGATCATTTTAGCCAACGGCATGGGACTGCAAGAGCAGGAGGGACGCTTTCATGGCCCTTACAAAGCCCAGCCCCTGTTTCGAGGGCTGTTCTGGGAGGTTACCGCTAACCTAGAAATTAGAGATCCCCCAGTTATGGGAGCTGCTGCTCTGGATCTGCTCCTCTCAGGTGAGGGTGATGCCTTTATGATCCAAGCCAATCGCCTTCACTCTCTTATCCATCAATCCTGGCCCAATCACTGGTAGGTGTTGAGATGTCTTCTTCTACGGAACTGGAACAGTTGGTCAACCAACTGGAATCCGATGGTGATCTATTGCATCAGGTGGTGCATGGGGATGATGCCACCACGGTGAGCACAGAGGGTGGTTCGGTTAAGTCTCTGGCCAAAGCCCAGGCGGATATGGATGCCACCCTGAATGCCAACATGACCAGTCTGACGACCTTAAAGGATCAGGCTGAAAACGCAGCAACCGCTGCTCAAGCCGCTGCCAATGATGCCCTGACCATCAAATGGAAAGGGGCCTACGATTCAGGTCTGAGCTATCTGGAAAACGATGGGGTGCACTTCAATGGCTCCGGCTATATCTGCATTGCTGATGCAACTGCCGGAATCACACCGCTGGACAGTGGTCATTGGAGTCTGCTGGCGGCCGGTACCAATCAGGTGACTGAGCAAGGCGACCTGCTTTTTCACGATGGGATAGGTCCTGCTCGACTGCCAGCGGGAACGGCTGGTCAGATTCTGCAAACAGGTGGGGTGAGTGGGGACCCCTCATGGACCGCACTGCATGATCGCCCAGGGTGCCGGGTGAAAGCATTGCAGGTCCAGCGTAGCGGCAGTGGTATCGGCATGTACAACAGCGCCTATCTCATGACCGATGGTACCGTTCGAATCGTAGGCAACAACGGTCAGGGACAGCTGGGCATCGGTGCCCAGTCCAGTCGCCGCTTACAGCCTATGACCTGTGCCTTTCCCGCTGGCCTGACCACCGTGGTCAAAGAGGTGCATCTGGCTGGGCGTTCTGTCTTTGCTCTGATGGAGGATGGCACTGTCTACTCCTGGGGCTACAACGGCTATGGCCAGCTGGGGCAGGGGGATACCAACCTGCGCTATGTGCCTACCAAGATTGTAGGGCTTACCGGCATCACCCAGATGGCCACAACGGGATCCTATTGGGGAGACTATACCTCGGTCTGGTTTCTGGATGACCAGGGGCGCATCTGGGCCTGCGGCTTTAACGGTTATGGTCAACTGGGAGATGGCTCCACCACCAACCGTCTGGAGCCGGTGCAGGTTTCCGGGGCACAAAACTGGGTGTGGGTGGGATGTGCAGGGGCTAATTGCAGCTATGCCTTTGCCATCGATGCCAGTGGTAATGCTTTTTCTTGGGGCTATAACGGTCGTGGCAATCTTGGAGTGGGCAATACTACCGACCAGCATGGACCAACCCCAGTATCCCTGCCCGGTAATGTGAACACCATCGTGGGTAACTGCGATGGGGATGGCAACGGTAACCCCTACGCTTCAACCTTCTGGCAGTTAGAGGATGGGCGGCTCTATGCAGCCGGGTACAACACCTATGGCCAACTGGGGGTGGGGGATACCACCGAACGCACCACTCCGGTGGAAATCTCTGCTCTGGCCAATGTGGTGGATGTCTCTATTGGTGGCGGTCAAACTGCCCACGGCATGGCCTTGTTGGGGGATGGCTCCATCCGCACCTGGGGGCGAAACAACTATGGCCAACTGGGGGTGGGCAATACTACCAATCAGCATACGCCCCAGGATCCGGGTCTAACCGATATCGTCCAGATTCGTGGAAGCGGCTACTACGGCTATCAGTTCTCCATGGCGCTGGACAGCAGTGGTACTCTTTGGAGCGCAGGGTACAACGGTAACGGTCAGCTTGGGCTGGGACATACGACCTACCAAACCAGTTTCCAACCGGCCTGTGGTATCGGGTTGGGTGGTTCATTCGGCGTTAAACCGGTGGATATCGTATTTAATGGGGAAAATTCAGGGTTCTGTACCCATGTTCTGCTTTCCGATGGCCGAGTACTCTCATCTGGCTATAACGGCCATGGTCAGGCCGGTACCGACTCTTCTAACTCCGGTCTCTATGCCTTCTCCACGGTTCTATTCTGATGGAGGTCGCTATGCGTCAGATCTATCGATATTCTTCTTACCTACAGATCCGCTACCCGGAAGGGGGCGATCCCAACCAGCCTGTGGTCTACCTCTGTGAGCTGGATGGTCAGATCTATCTCTCTGTTCCTCTGGATCATCCCAAAGCTGAGCAGTGGCAAGGGCCTGTTGATTTCACGGAAGAGCCAGGCCTGAAGCATCAACTGCGTAAGCAAGCGCTGCCCTGCTTGGAGATCAATGAGCAGCTACAAGCAGATATCCGTGATCGATATGGTCTGGAAGATGAGCTCCGAGCCTTGCGGGTGGGGGACCCTGGCTATCACGCCTTTGTAGAAGGTTTGGTCTCCCAGGCCGATGCCGCCAAGGCTGCTTTAGGTCTGTAACATTCAATGCCTGACGATCGACTCTCCCAGGCCATCCGGGAGGCCTATGCTTCAGCACCTGCTGATGTGGTGATTTTGCATACCCTGGAGATCCGCCACCCAGCCTTTGTGGATGATGAAGGGGTGCCCACAGCTATCCGGGTGGTAAGGGACTATGTGGATCTCACCGCCAAGTTGGAGTCTTCAGCGCCTCTCAATCCTGGCGAGCCAGTCACCTTTATTGCTCTGGCCTTCAATCTGGAACTGCCACCAGTGGAGTCCACCCCTATGCCGGAGATTGTGGTCACCCTGGACAATGTTTCCGGGGAGATCATGAAGCATCTGGATCGGGCGGTGCAGACCATGGACCCCATTGAGATCACTTACCGCCCTTATCTTTCGACTGATCTGGAAGGCCCGCAGATGGATCCTCCTCTGACCCTCACCATCACTGAGGTGGAAGCGGACATGCTCCAGGTCAGAGCTCGAGCCCGCATGATGGACATCGGTAATAAAGCTTTCCCCGCAGCTACCTACAGCGCCTCCAGATTCCCAGGGCTGGCCCGATGAGCCATTTTGCTGCCCAATATATTGGTAGGCCCTGGTCAGCAACCGCAGAAGGTCCAGAAGCCTTTAACTGCTGGACCCTGATCAGGTGGATTCAGCAGCACCATTTTGATCGGCAACTTCCCTTTATTCCTATCTCTGGCAACGATCTCTCAACACTGGCCAGAGCCTTTCAAAATCATGATGAACGTCACCGCTGGCAGCGAGTTCAAGCGGCCTGTGAGGGGGACTGTGTGCTCATGCGCCAAGCTCGATATCCGGTGCATGTGGGGCTTTGGCTGGATGTAGATGGTGGCGGTGTCTTGCACTGCGTACAGGGGGCAGGGGTGGTGTTCCAGAATCTGCAAGCTCTGCAACAGCATGGATGGTTTACAGAGGGCTACTACCGTTTCCAGGAGAACGCCACATGAACGGCTCCATTATCATTGTTGAAAATCCCTTTCAACCCCACCTAAACCGCCAGCAGTTTCCCATCCTAAAGCCCATTACCATCCAGGACTGGCTCCTGCAGAGCCAACCCCCTGAATTTACCCTCCCCACCATCTGTATCAAAAACGGCGAGCCCTTGCTCCGGGGTGAGTGGCAAACTGAGCTTATTCAGTCTGATGATCTCGTAGTGTTCGTACCGCTACCTCAAGGTGGCGGTGGTGGTGGCTCCAATCCTCTTCGTGTGGTTCTGATGATTGCCGTAATGGTAGCGGCCTACTATTTCGGGCCTGTCATAGCAGGCAAGATTGGTTGGGCCACCAAGGTGGGGGAAGCAGCCATCACGGCAACCCTGGCTGTAGTTGGCTCAACGCTGGTTAATGTCCTTGTTCCTCCCCCTATGCCCCAGATGTCCAGCTTTGGCAGCAGTGGCATTCAAGCGCCAAGCCCCACCTATGCCCTGGGGGTCCAGGGTAATCAGGCCCGCCTGGGACAACCCATCCCGGTCATCTACGGCAGACACCTCATCTATCCCGATATCGCTGCATCCCCCTACACCGAATATTTAGACAATCAGCAGTACCTGCATCAACTCCACTGCATCGGCCAAGGCCACTATCAGCTTGAATCTCTGCGCATCGAGGATACCCCTATTTCATCGTTTGAGGAGATTGAGTACGAGGTCATCCCGCCAGGATCTGGAGTAACCCTGTTTGATCCCGACGTGGTGACAGCTCCCGAGGTGGCAGGCCAAGAGCTCATCGCTACCAATTTATTGGAAGAGGGGGATGATGGCTGGATCGGGCCTTTTGCCGCAAACCCACCCGGTACCGAAGCTTCTGCCATTGGAATCGACTTAGCCATGCAGAGTGGTCTCTACTACGCAAACAGCGGAGGAGGGCTGGATGAACGTACTGTGGAGTGGGAGGCCCAAGCTCGGCAAGTAGATGATGAAGGTACACCTGTAGGTGGCTGGATGACCCTGGACCTCATTACGGTTACTGAGGCCACCAATACGCCTCTGCGCCTTTCCTACAAACACAGTGTCGATGCTGGTCGGTATGAGGTGCGGCTACGCAGGACCAACGAGAAAGATACCGATCCGAGGGCAGGGCATGAGCTCAGATGGTCAGCCTTGAGAGCCTATCTCGACAGCCAGCCGGATTTTGGTGATGTCACCATGCTGGCCATGAGGATGCGGGCTACCGACAATCTCTCCCAGCGCTCCTCACGCATGGTCAACTGTGTAGTAACCCGCAAGCTGGCAGCCTGGAATCCAACTTCAGGGTGGTCCGATCTACAACCCTCCCGATCCATCGCCTGGGCCATTACCGATGCCCTTAAAGCCGAGTACGGAGCCAAACTAACGGACGACCGCATCGATCTGACAGGCCTCCATACCCTGGATCAAATTTGGCAGAGTAGGGGAGATCATTTCGATGCAGTCTTCGACCAAAAGCTAACCGTATGGGAGGCCATCACCCGTATTGCCCGATGTGGGAGAGCAGTACCCATTCTTCAAGGTGGCACCGCCCGTATTATCCGCGACCAGCCTCAAACCCTGCCCGTTGCACTCTTCTCTTCCCGCAATATGGTAAAGAACAGCCTCAGCATCCAGTACCTCATGCCCAGTGAAGAAACCGCTGATGCGGTCACCGTGGAGTTCTTCAACGCCGAAACCTGGAAGCCCGATGAGGTGACGGTTTCACTGGATGATAGCCAATCTTCTAATCCAGCGAAGGTGGCCCTATTTGGTTGCACAGACCAAGCCCATGCCCAGAGGGAAGGGGGCTACATGTCAGCAGCCAACCGGTATCGAAGGCGTATCATCACTTTCCAAACGGAGATGGAAGGTCTCATCCCCACCTATGGAGATCTCATCGCCATTACCCATGATGTGCCGGAGTGGGGGCAGTCGGCTGAAGTGGTGTCAGTGGATGGTAATCGACTCACTCTGACAGAGCCTTTGGAGTGGGCAGAGGGGGAAGATCATGTGGTTGCCATCAGAAATCAAGATGGTTCTGTCAGCGGTCCATGGTCTGTCCAACATGGAATGAAGTTCAATCAGGTTATTGTTTCTGATCTGGATTTTTCACTGGCTGTTGGGGCTGAAGCTGAGCGTCCCCATATTACTTTTGGCACCACAACTCAGTGGAGTTTGTTGGCTAGAGTGCTATCCATACGTCCCCGGGGTGAGCGAGTAGAGATCATGGCTGTTGGTGAGCATGAGAGCGTTCATCTCAAGGGGTGACTACTAGCTCGTACCTGTTGGGGGGCTCTGTGCCCGGTCGGTTTTCTCGATTGTCAAAGAACTCAATTCAGCGTCATACAGTGGGAGGAAAAAATACTGTGATTTCAAGATGAGTAAAATTTTTGGGAACTACAGAGAATTATTTTAAACTCAATGGCCCACCGTGATCCTTATCCTCACATTGATCATGATCTCTTAGAGCCTCTAAAATCAGACACTTCTCAACTTTGTTCTCACTGCAATGGCCGATAATCCTTTCCAGTTCTTTCTCCAAACGCTGGAGTCGACTAATCCGATTTTTGACATCGGCTAAGTGCAATTTCGCGATTTGATCCACTTCTTCGCATGAGTGGTCGGTATCTCCAGCCAACATTAGCATATGCTGGATCTTATCCAATGAAAATCCCAGCTCTCTGCAGTGCCTTATGAATAGAAGTTGATCGACATGTTCTTGCGTGTAGAGCCTCTGATTCCCCTCAGATCTTTTGGGAGGAGGGATTAGCCCCATTTGCTCATAATAGCGCATCGTCTGGAGTTTATATCCGGTAGCTTTGGCTACCTGACCAATCGTCCACGGAAACTTTGGAATATTTTTTTTCATGGCTTTTTCTGCTTGAACCTACAGTTACTGTAGGTTGTAGGGTAGAGACAAGTGGGTAGTGATGCAATCTAATAACTCTAGCCGTGGATGGAATCAATGGAACTGTTCTTCAATAATTTTGTAGACTTGTCATTGGATGTGGCCCCCTGGCTGATCATTGGGCTCATCGCTACGGGATTGGTTAAGGCATGGATACCTGAGTCGGCTGTCGCCAGATGGCTGGGAGGACGTGGCCTGGGGCCGATAACTCGTGGTGCACTTATTGGAGCACCTTTGCCCCTTTGTTCGTGTAGCGTCGTACCAATGGCCATGGGGCTTCATAGAAAGGGAGCATCAAAACCAGCAACGGTATCTTTTTTGGTGGCGACACCGGAAACAGGTGTCGATTCGGTTGCTATTTCGTGGGTATTGCTGGGCCCCTTCTTGACCATTGTACGACCCATTGCAGCCATCTTCAGTGCCGTTACCTCCGGTTTGTCAGTCCTTCTAATCGACCGAATTACCAAGCCTCAGGAAAAGCCCAGAGATCAGGGGAATAGTGTTTCTCAAGAAAACAGTGCCCCCGTACCCAATCCGATGGTTTCTGGAGCATCCAGTCAAAAATTCAATCAAATTGCTGTTTCTTCACCCATTACCCAAAGCTCGCCTACTGAGGGTAGTGGCTCATGCTGTTCAAGTAGTTGTTGTGGTTCAACGCCTCAGTCTGAGGGGAAAATTCAAGATTTACCCCATTGGAGGCGTCTACAGCAGGGGATGAAATATGCAATGACTGATATTTGGGATGATCTTGCTCCGTGGCTGGCCATCGGGGTTTTGATCACCGCTCTGGTCATGACATGGGTCCCACCTGGTAAATTGACTGCATTCTCCGAGTACCCCTTCTTGGCCATGCTGACCATGATTGCCGCAAGTGTGCCGGTATATGTCTGTGCATCGGCATCAACCCCGATTGCTGCAGCTATGATCTTCAGTGGTTTGACACCTGGCATGGCGCTGGCTTTTATGATTGCGGGTCCTGCAACCAACATCGCTACACTGGGAATCATCAAGCGTGAGCTAGGTGGAAAAACGTTGACAGCCTATTTGATTGGAATTGTTTTCAGCGCTATATTTATGGGCCTTGGTATTGATTGGATAACACATATTGTAGACAGTGAAATTGTGGTTACACGCCCAGGCGGAACAGAAGAGATTTTACCATTTTGGCTTTCCATGGGGGCTTTAATATTCCTGGCCTCCCTATCACTGCGTCATCCAGTCACCAAGATGGTTAAATAGATGGGTGTAAATTCCATAAAATGACATTACGGTGTATTTGTTTTATATGCAGACAGGGGGAGATCATCATCATGTATCACGGTTGCGGTATTGACCGCATGAAACATCAGGTGCAACACAAAAAAGTTGCTTATTTGAATTAATTGGGTTATCAACGCCAAATCTGTTCTGCATTTGGAAAGGATTTCTTGAATGGCAAAGCGTGGGTTCATAATCGTAATGGCGTTGATGATTGCATTGCAATCAGCTGCCGCTATTGCAGATGTGCACCTGCCCGGACAAGATAGCCCATTGCACCAAGAGATGGATCATACCCATAGCCTTGCTGATTCAAATCTTGACCAACAACTTGCCGAACAATCCCCGGGAAAAACAAGTCAGCCTAGCAATGATTGCATGAACTGTTGCCACTGCCATGGTCATAGCAATGCACAGTTAGGCCAACTGTCATCCTATCTTCCTACCCTCCCTGGTCTCCGTTTTTACGGCTTCCAACCCAAGTTAAAGTCCGTCGCACTTAATTCCCCGTTTCGCCCCCCTATAGTCTGATCGCTTTGTTGTAAACGTTTGACAAACTAAATTTCTCGTTACCAGAGCAACTTGTTTGGTAATCGGTACAGTCGTGCTTTTAGTGTGCTGTCACTGTGTATTCAAATTTGTTCTCCAGTTCTGTTACGTCTTGGTTTTGTTCAACGTTTACAACGAACCAATTATCTATTGCTATACCTGAAGGTACAGCGAACAGACCAATATTTGTTTAGGGTGAACCATCATGAAGAATTTCTCTTTCGCACTTGTTCTCAGTCTCCTTTTCGTAAGCCCAGCTCAGGCTGATCAACCTCTACCAGAGGTAGAAATCGTAAAGAGTAAATACCAACGTTGGCAATTCCGTAATGTCAGGACAGACCGTACTGACAAGGGGTTGTTTTTGACCGGTCGTTTGAATGCACGCAACTATCATGGCCTTCCCAGAGGGCATGTGGATATTGCTGCTTGGTCCCCTGATGGCGCACTAATCATGGAAACAACTTCAAGTTATTCTCCAGGAATCCTATCCAAGCGTTTATCCCGTCGTGGGGGTGTTCGGTTTTCAACAGGCCTTCCTGAACTCCCCGCTGGCACAAAAATAATGCTGGCTTTTCATGGGGTTGAATCGCAACAAACTCAAAAGCCTGTACATGGAAAAACAGTGGCGCGTTGAATCCATCAGGGGCATGCTTGCCGCATGTGTATAGATCCTGTTCAGATACCCCGCTGCTTGTAGCGGGGTGTTCATCACTAAGGGAAAATCATAATGAGACCATTCAAATGGCTTCTTAAGGCCGTGTTTGGGATATATGCGCTTTTACTCCCAATTGTTACACATGCTGAAGCATTAAGTTGGGATGCTTGGCTTGTCTCCCAAATACAAAAACACCCTGAAATGCTCGCAGCCCATGAGCAGCTGTTAGGGACAAAAGCTGCAGCAAAAGCGATGTCTCAGCCTCTCTATAACCCAGTGCTGTCAACTGGTTTTGAGACCAAAAAGCTGGAAGATAGCTACCAGTTAGGTGTAGAGCAAACTGTCGATTGGTGGGATATCCGAGGTGCAAAGCAACATCAAGCGCGCGATATGAGCAGAGAGGCCGAAGCACGATATCGGCAGCAATTCATGGAGATGACGACGGCTGTGTTGAGCGCGCTAGCAGAATGGCAGATGGCCAACAAAGCCGCAATTGTTGCAAAGAAACAAAAAAAACAATTGGATCTGCTTCTTGATCAAGTTGAGAAACGTCAGCAAGCGGGTGATCTAGGCGCTGCTGATGCAGAGTTGACCTTTTTATCATTATCTCAACGTTTAACCGAGCTTGCAGAGGTTGAAGCCACTTTGTTGCAGGCAGAGAGCAAAGTGCAGGAATTGCTGACAGAATGGGCCCCTGAGCTTGATGGTATTCCGGACGATTTTTTGGAGACTATGTCTGGTTCCATCTCAGAGCAGGACACTATGCAGCACCCAATGGTTGCTGTTGCCAAAGCACGTTGGCAGTCACTTAAAAATGAGGTTGAGATCACACGGCGCTCAATGATGGCTGAACCAACTTTTGGAATCACTCTAGGGCGAAACATCTTGTCTGAAGGTGAAAATGAAAGTGTTGTGGGGGTAGCCCTTACCATCCCTCTTAATATTCGCACAGACCCTAACTTTGAGATTCGCACCTCACAACAAGCAGCTTTAGAAGCTGAAGCTCGCTTTAAGGCAGTATCTCGTAAGTTGGAGTTTGATTTTCAAGCAGCTCTGGCTTCATGGCAACGCTATAAAAATCAATATGAGCGGTGGCAAAAAGTGGTTCAAGGCCGACTTGAGAGTAGTTCACAAATGCTTGAACAACAGTGGCGCAATGGCGAACTGTCGACCACTGATTATCTGCAGGCATTAAGTCAACGTTCTGAAAGTCTATTAGCGGGCATTACTTTAGAGAAACAAGTGATGCTCAGTCTTATAGATGCCCTTTCCAAAACAGGACGTTTACCGATTAAAATGGCTCTTGTAGAGGGAACTGAATAATGTGTGCAAATAAAATGCTATTTATCTCCATCGTTAGTATGGGTTTATTGGGTCCAGAAGCTGGGTATGCAACGCCTCTCCCAAGCATGATAGTTGTACAGTCTGAGGTAGAAATGATTATTGCACAGGCTGAACCTCGTGAGGGCCGGCAGCAGCGTAAAGTTGATCATGGCTCCCACCAATCTAAGGTTCATGAAGATCACGGAGCACATCAAAATAGTCGTCAAGATGATCACAGTAAACATCAAGGACATCATAAAAGGGGTCATGACGATCAAGGGAGTCCTCATGGGCAACATACAGATCGTTCCCACAATCATGAAGCCCATCAAGGCCATTAACTTTGTTGAGAGCAAAAACGATGCGTACACACAAAATTTTGATGGCTCCTTTGTTAATGTTCAGTCTATTAGGAGCTTCTACAGGCCAAGCCGAACCCCTAGCAGACCCCATACTTAATCAAGAGGGTGGGGTCCCTGTACTTGTGGCTCGAAATGACCATGGTCCGGAACAGAGCCATCGCGATGATGCTCATGATGCCCATGATGACCATGGCTCGGAACAGGGACATCGTGATGAAGCTCATGATGACCATGGCCCGGAACAGGGACATCGCGGTGAAGCCCATGATGACCATGGCCCGGTACAGGGGCATCGTGATGAAGCCCATGATGACCATGGCCCTGAACAGGGACATCGCGGTGAAGCCCATGATAACCATGGCCCGGAACAGGGGCATCGTGATGAAGCCCATGATGACCATGGCCCTGAACAGGGACATCGTGAAGAAGCCCATGATGACCATGGCCCGGTACAGGGGCATCGTGATGAAGCCCATGATGACCATGGCCCTGAACAGGGACATCGCGGTGAAGCCCATGATGACCATGGCTCGGAACAGGGACATCGTGATGAAGCTCATGATGACCATGGCCCGGAACAGGGACATCGTGATGAAGCTCATGATGACCATGGCCCGGAACAGGGACATCGTGATGGGGCCCTTGATGACCACGGACATGCGGTTGATGGTGGGGGTAAACCTCATGAGGGTGAAAAGGATGAACACGGCCATGCAGAACCCTCTTCTGCCACATTGAGTTCAGCTCAAATGAGATTAGCAGGAATTCAGGTCGAACCGCTGGCCGAGAAAATGGTTAATTATAGAATATATGCTCCAGGAGAAATTCTTTCTAACGGCTATACCAGTTATCGGGTGTCACCACGGGTAGCCTCTGTCGTGTTACGCCGCCATGTTGCCTTGGGTGATCATGTTAAAAGTGGCCAAAAGTTAGTGACTTTGTTTAGTGAGAGCCTTGCTCAGGTTCAGGCTGAGTATCGTGCTGCCTGGCCAGAGTGGAAACGTGTACAAAAATTGGGACGTAAAACTTTAGGCGAACAGCGCTATATAAGAGCAAAGGCCGACTTTGAAGCAGCCCAGGCAACACTTTTAGCTTATGGCCTATCCAAAGCAGATCTAAAAGCCCTGACAGCACAACGTTTTAGAAACCTCGGAGAATACACGCTTAGAGCAAAAATTGATGGCGCCGTTCTCTCCGATGAATTTCAACAAGGGCAACGTATTGAGGCTGGTGATCCATTAATTATGTTGGCAGATGAGGCTCAACTTTGGATCGAAGCAAAGTTACCAGCCAATATGACGCTTACATTAGGTGCTGGATCCCAAGCAGAAGTAGAAGTTGGTGAGCTACACGTATCGGCCTCTGTTATCCAGGAAGCCCATGCCATTGATCCCGTTACGCGGACTCGAACTGTTCGCCTATTGGTGAAAAACCCAGAACATAGACTTCATCCTGGCCAATTTGCAGAGGTTTTTTTCCTCTTCAGTACAGAAAAACCTGTATTGGTCGTGCCTGAAACAGCCCTGATGAGAAGTGCTGATGGTGACTGGGTGCTGTTTGCAGAAGATCATCCTGGGGAATTTGAGCCCGTGGAGGTTGAACTAAAGCGCTCTTTTGGTCAGCTACGTGAAATCTCAGGTCTAAAATCTGGTGCACGCGTTGTCACAAAGGGTGCTTTTTTTGTCGCCTCGCAAATTGCAAAGGGCGGGTTCGATCCGCATAACCACTAATAGGAGAGGACCCCATGCTAAATCGAATGATCGATTGGGCGGTCATCAACCGTTTATTGGTGGTGATTGCGCTTATAACACTCATTGTGTCAGCATATTTCGTTATTCCAAAGTTAAACTTGGATGCGTTTCCTGATGTTACCAACGTTCAAGTCTCTGTAAATACAGAGGCCCCTGGGTTAGCTGCTGAGGAAGTTGAGCAATTAATCACATACCCGATTGAAGCAGTGATGTATGCCCTTCCTGATGTGGAAGAGGTACGTTCCATCTCGAAGACAGGTCTTTCAGGGGTCACTGTTGTATTTAAGGAGAGAACGGACATCTACTTTGCCCGGCAGTTAGTGTTTGAGCGCCTCCAAGCCGCAAAAGAGCTCATTCCAGAAGGTGTCGGTACACCTGAAATGGGGCCAAATACTTCCGGGCTTGGGCAGGTTTTCCAATATCTTCTTGTCGCCGAACCTGGTTCAGGTTACGACGCAATGGCCTTGAGAAGCCTCAATGATTGGGTCGTCAAACTTTTATTGATTCCGGCAGAAGGGGTAACGGATGTACTCTCTTTTGGTGGTGATGTACGACAATATCAGGTCAATCTTAATCCATCTCAAATGTTGGCTCACGGACTTGTTCAGGATGATGTCATTACAGCATTAGATCGCAATAATACCAATGTAGGTGGTTGGTATATGAACCGAGGGCAGGAACAACTGGTTATTCGTGGGACCGGTTGGCTAGATCATGGTCAGGAAGGGCTTGAGCAAATCAGGCAAGTTCCACTTAAAACCGTTAATGGTACAACGATTACCGTAGGGGATGTTGCCCGCGTTGCCTTGGGGAGTGAAATTCGCCAAGGCGCTGTGACCATGACAAGAAAGCGCACCGATGGTACCGTGGAGAACCTGGGGGAAGTTGTATCGGGCATTGTACTTAAGCGACTGGGTGCGAATACTAAAGCCACGATTGATGGGATCAATAATCGCACCGATCGAATTAATCAGGCATTACCCGACGGAGTTCGTTTCGAAGCCTTCTACGATCAAGCTGATCTAATTACACAAGCAGTACAAACTGTTGTGGATGCTTTGCTTCTAGCATTTATCTTTATCGTGCTCATTCTGGCTCTATTTTTGATGAATCTGCGCGCCACCTTTCTTGTACTAATATCTATCCCCATCTCAATAGGTATCGCTTTGATGATCATGGCATGGTTTGGCTTATCAGCTAATCTTATGTCACTGGGAGGTATTGCGGTCGCAATTGGAATGTTGGTGGATGGCTCCGTGGTTATGGTTGAAAATATGTTTAAGCATCTAACCCATCCAGATGCCATACATGATCTACAGAGGCAGCGGCAGACAAGTGATAAAGATTTGGATCCACTGGATATTTCCCATGATGATCACGGTATTGCCCTACGTTTACAAGAGGCAGGTAAAGAGGTAGCGCGTCCTACCTTCTTTGCAACAGCCATCATCCTCGTTGTTTTTATGCCCCTCTTTAGCTTTGAAGGGGTCGAAGCTAAACTGTTCCAACCCATGGCCATCAGCATCATGCTGGCCATGGTTTCTGCTGTGTTTGTCGCATTGATCATGGTCCCCGCTTTGGCAACATATCTATTCCGTAAAGGTGTACGCGAGCGTAGGAGTATCATACTGATGCCTCTGGACTTTCTCTATCGAAAGCTGCTGGCGTGGGCGATGAGGTATCGCATCATTGTTGTTGGGATTGCCCTGGCACTAGTGGTGGCAACAGCTGTCGTTCTTCCACGTTTAGGGACCGAATTTGTACCAGAGTTGGAAGAGGGGACAATTAACCTCCGCGTGACATTAGCGCCATCATCCAGTTTGCAGACAGCTCTCACTGTCGCCCCAAAATTGGAAAAAATATTGATGGAATTTCCAGAAGTGACCTATGCATTATCACGCATTGGTCGTGCTGAAATTGGCGGGGATCCTGAACCCGTTAATAACATTGAGATCTACATTGGCCTCAAACCTGTCTTGGAATGGACGAGTGCTGGGAATCGATATGAACTCCAGGAGCTCATGGAGCATAAATTAGATCAACATCCAGGTTTACTGTTCAACTTTTCGCAGCCAATTGCTACTCGAGTTGATGAGTTGCTCTCCGGTGTTAAAGCTCAATTGGCCATTAAACTTTTTGGTCCTGATCTAGATGTCTTGGCAACAATGGGTCAAAAGATTGAGGCTGTTGTAAAGGAGGTTAAAGGGGCGCGTGATGTGGCTATGGAACAAATCACTGGTGAGTCTCAGCTCATTATTAAGCCAAACCGTCAGGCTTTATCCCGCTACGGGCTTCCTGTAGGTGATGTTATGGAACTTGTGCGTGAGGGGCTTGGTGGCGTCAGCGCTGGACAAATCATCAATGGTAATGAACGCTATGACATCTATGTTCGACTGGACCAGCGCTTTCGACAAGATCGGGAAACAATCGCAGATTTACGTTTGCAGGCACCGTCCGGTGCATGGGTGCGCCTTGGTGATGTAGCCAATGTGAGCATTGCATCAGGACCACCACAAGTCAGACGTGATGATGTACAGCGTCGTGTCGTTGTGCAAGCCAATGTGTATGGACGCGACATGGGCAGTGTTGTTGAAGATATTCGTCAGACCATATCTCAGAATATTGACCTTCCAACAGGTTATTCTGTAGATATCGGTGGCCAATTTGAAAATCAACAACGGGCGCAAAAGCGTCTGTCCTTGGTTGTTCCAGTTTCTCTAGGGCTTATTGCATTACTGCTCTATTTTGCCTTTTCTTCGGTTGGTCAGGCTCTACTGATTCTAGTAAATGTGCCCCTAGCTGTCATTGGTGGCGTATTTTCACTTTGGATCTCAGAACAGTATTTATCTGTTCCAAGCTCTGTCGGTTTTATCACCTTATTTGGAGTTGCCGTACTCAATGGTGTCGTCATGGTGGAAAGCATCAACCAGAGAATCACAGATGGGTTGGCAGTAGCTGATGCTGTGTTTGATGGAGCAGTTTCACGATTAAGGCCTGTCTTGATGACTGCAATAACTTCTGCTTTGGGGTTAATCCCTATGCTGCTATCTACTGGAGTTGGTGCAGAAATTCAAAAGCCCTTGGCGAGTGTTATTGTAGGTGGGTTAATCACATCCACGCTCTTAACACTATTTGTTCTACCCGCACTCTTTGCATGGTTTTCAAAGGGTAAGATCCAAGAAATGAAATAGGTGTAATGAAATGAAGGTTAATTCACTGAATGCCATCTTTTCTTCTTCTCCAGCATAAAAGGTTGTGTCAAATAGGTTGCTGGGCGAGTGAGTACGGTGAGATGGATGTTCGACATGATGGGGTAAGGGGAGGAAGGCAGCAAGAATAGGAAAAATGGGTGGCAAGAGGCAATGGCCTATTCTTTCTCAGATGTTGATGGGGTTGTAGTGGACTGACGGGTTTTGAAGGAAGCGTCCGAAGAGGTGGTGATCCACGGACATGGATACAGTCGGGCCAAGTGATCTCTTCGGAGACGATGGAAGCAGGTTGGCGTGTAAGATCATCGAGGTAATGAGGATTGCTCACTTCCTTAAAGGGCGCTAAGGTAGTGTGACTGCTGGGTAGAGAAGGCGACAGGCATTACTGTCAGCAGTAGAATTGAGCAACCACACCAGTTGATTGGCAAAGGTGGTGCGCCACTTCATAGCCCGCAAACCAGGAGGTATCCGTTGCAAGTATCGGGAAACAGATGATTCAGAGATCTGGAAGCTCAAAATGAGAAGTTCGCCGTGGATTCTTGGTGCTTCCCAAAGTGGATTTTCCATTGCCATGCGCCTGATGAGCTGCTGAATCTCTTTAGAGATTGGTGGTCGACCACCTGGATTTTTTTCAACGTCTGCCATGACGGTCTGCCAGCCCTGGCGCTTCCACTGTTTGACCGTGTCGGGTTGGATGATTTCAAGTGCTCCAAGCCATTGGCTCCAAACTGAAGCACTGAAGATCCAAATGAGTCTATCAAATGGTCTGAATTCTGGACGTTTTCCAGACCGTTTGAGAACAATAATCTGATGGCGCAGCAGGATGTTAGTGAGAACGAGATCGATGCGCTCTCTGAGTGCCTTTCGGAGAATTCGTACCCACCTTTTTGTTGTTCTGAGCATGATGACGAGACTACCATGTGTCGGCACGAAATGTTAACTTCTTCAAAGTGGTCGAGGTTTTGACGAGGGACAGTCATTTTGCATCCACTACCGAAATAGAAAGCAAAATCTGAGCGGCTCGTTGAGCGCATCGGTCTATGGGACACGCCCATCATGGCGGACAACCACAATCGTAAGCTCGGTCGACCAAACCATATGAAACCGACTGTGAGAAATACAATCCCTTATGCCCACCAAACCATGGATCAATAATGGCTAATTCGGCAGAATTGCCACAGGGTTACAGATCTTCCCACGTTTCCCGGCATCTATTTGGGGGTAAGGATTTGAGTGGATCTTGTATGGAAATGGATAAAAAAAACCAAGTGGACAAAACAATAACTACCGGCTGGTTATGGCTTTTTGCCGCATGGCTGGTTGCGACACTGGCTATGATGGGCAGCCTTTTTTTCAGTGAAATTCTTGATGTGCCCGTCTGTGAGCTATGCTGGTATCAACGGATTCTCCTCTACCCATTGGTGCCCATACTGGCTTTGGGACTCTTTCCTCATGATCGTGGGGTTGTACGGTATGCCAGCCCGTTGGTCTTCATCGGTTGGGGGATCGCCTTCTATCAATTTCTTCTTGTCATGGGGGGGATTCCAGAGAGTATCCAACCTTGCAAGGCTGGTATCCCCTGCTCTGAAACACACATGAAAATATTAGGGTTTATCAACATCCCAATGCTTTCCCTTTTTACCTTTACCGTCCTGCTCGTGCTTTTGGGGATGGCTCATGGAAAGAAGTGAACACGATGCAAAAGAAAACGCTGTTTATCAGCTCCATAATCCTCGTGGCAGTTGGTTTTGCCATTGCTGCAATGGTTGTCGGTCAGAAAACTACCGCAAAGAAACGGGATACTGCGACCAATAATTTCTCTGTAATGGAGCGTGCCAGCGCCCCCGTCAAAGGGCCGGGTGACGCCGAGGTAACCATTGTCGAGTTTCTGGATCCGGCATGTGAAACCTGTGCTCAATTCTATCCTCTGGTCAAAGAGATCATGGGGCACTATCGGGGCCAAGTCCGCGTCATGGTGCGTTATGCTCCACTGCATGCCGGTTCTGATCAAGTTGTGAAAATGTTGGAAGCCGCTCATCTTCAAGGAAAATTCTGGCCGGCTCTGGAACAACTCTTCAGCACCCAAAACCGATGGGTCGTGCATCATCAATCCCAGCCCATGCGCGCTTTAGCCCTTTTGGGTGATGTGCCTGGGTTGGACCTTGAAAAACTGGGCAATGATATGAACGGCGCCCGGGTCAATGCGGCGATCGCAGAAGATGTGGCTGCACTTCAGGCATTGGGCGTTAAAGCAACACCGGAATTTTTTGTAAACGGCAAGCCCATGCCAAGTTTTGGTTTGCCGCAACTGCAACACCTAGTTGCAGAAGCAATCCAAGCAGCTAACTGAGGATGGTCTTGATAACGTGAGGGGTACCAAAATGTGTACAAACTGCTTTTAGCTTACAATACAAGCATATGATACACTTTTTGGTGAGCGGTAGTAACGGGCTTTATGCCGCCTCTCGATAGTAAGATTTGATGATCCCACCAAGCCTCTCTTTGCATTGAATGGGACCATCACGGGCTGCACTGAAATTGACGTCCAGTACGGTGTTGTCACGGCCAACTCCACGGTGTGGTCTTTCGTGATTATAATGGTCGACCCAAGAATGCAGAATGTAGTTGAGCTGAGACCGGCTGAAGCAGATGAAGAAGTTGAAACACTCGCGTTTTAGCGTGCCAATGAAGGACTCTGCAAAGGCATTGGCCTGTGGTGCGCAATGCGGGATTTGGATCACTCGAACGAAATCGCTACGCCAGACTTCCAGGAAAGGACCGGAGAACTTGGTATCGCCATCCCGAATCAAATAGGCAGGCTTGATGCCCTGTTCATCGCACCATAAGAGAGTATTTCGGGCCTGCTGAGTTACCCAAGCGTTATCCGGTGCATAGGTCGCAGAGCTGGGGAACACGCGGCGACTAGCCAGATGGATAAAGACCAGCACGTAGGCGGTTTTTTTGCCGAACAGCGTATGCACGTCCTTCGTGAAAAAGTCGCATGCCAGGGTGGTTTCAAGGTGGGCCTTGATAAAGATTTCCCAGGGCAGAGGTGGTGTCGGTTTGCTCTTCTCTGGTTCTGGATGGATGCCTGCTTCGTTGAGGGTACGTTTGACCGAGTTGGCTCCAGCATAGAGGCCGAGCTTCTTGAGTTCACCAACGATCCGCCGATACCTCCATTGCAAATTCTCCTTGGCCATGCGGATCACGGTGTCTCTCAACTCCTGAGTTAGTCGTGGTCTGCCGACCTGTTTGAAGGGCTTCCCTGAAGAGGATTGATTGAGCCAGCGTCGGTAGGTATTGGGCTTGACGATCATGATTAGGTTATTGATCTGGTGATCAAAGTCAGCCCCCAGTCGCAAGAGTTCGGATTTCTCCTCTGGCGAAGCGATGACACGCTGGCTGGGAAGTCGCTCTTGGAGTATTCTGACTTGGGCTTTGAGCAGCCGGATCTGCGCATTATGACGAGGGCTGAAAAACTGGGAGATGATTCCCCAGAGGAGGAGTGATAGTGCGTTTATTTGCATGGAAACGACCAAATCGGACTTTTTCAAAAAAAGAAGACCGTGTAATGATATAGCCAATTCCTACATTTTGGCACCCCGCTCAAAATCGTAGGAAACGGGTTTCCGTTTCGAGCTCTGTTCGTTCCCTTCCAATTTTTCATCTTTTCCCCGCTTTTCAAGCATCGGTTCAGAGCCATTAACCTCTTGAACACCAAGAATTCCAGCCTGCTTTCCAATCAATGATTATTCAAAGAAGCGACAAAAGCTGGCGATTCTCGCGTCGAACTTTTTCTCCACTTTGAGCCCAAAATTCTCTGGAGAAGGTTCGTTTCGGGAATCGAACCCTCCACCCTTTGCCGCAAACCCACCCGGTACCCAAGCTTCGGCCATTGGAATCGATCTGGCCATGCAAAGTGGCCTCTACTACGCCAACAGCGGGGGCGGGCTGGATGAGCGCACCGTGGAATGGGAGGCCCAAGCCCGGCAGGTAGATGATGAAGGCACACCTGTTGGTGGTTGGATGACTCTGGACCTTATCACCGTCACCGAGGCCACCAATACACCCCAGCGCCTGTCCTACAAACACAGTGTCGATGCTGGTCGGTATGAGGTGCGGCTACGCAGGACCAACGAGAAGGATACCGATCCCAGAGCAGGCCATGAATTGCGGTGGTCTGCATTGAGGGCCTATCTGGACGGTCAGCCAGATTTTGGGGTCCTCACCATGTTGGCCATGAAGATGCGTGCTACAGACAACCTCTCCCAACGCTCCTCACGTATGGTCAATTGTGTGGTCACGCGTAAACTGCCAGCCTGGAACCCTGAGTCAGGATGGTCCGATCCACAACCCTCCCGATCCATTGCCTGGGCCATCACCGATGCCCTTAAAGCCGAATACGGAGCCAAACTAACGGACGACCGCATCGATTTGACAGGCCTCCATACCCTGGATCAAATCTGGCAGAGTAGGGGAGATCAATTCGACGCGGTATTTGATCAGAAACTCACCGTCTGGGAGGCCATAACCCGTATTGCTCGGTGTGGTCGGGCGGCACCTATCCTTCAAGGTGGAACTGTCCGTATCATCCGTGACCAGCCCCAAACTCTACCCGTTGCACTCTTTTCCCCACGCAACATCGTTAAAAACAGTCTCAGCATCCAATACCTCATGCCCAGTGAAGAAACCGCTGATGCGGTCACCGTGGAGTTCTTCAACGCCGAAACCTGGAAACCCGATGAGGTCACCGTCTCTCTAGATGACAGCCAAACCACCAATCCCGCCAAAGTAGCCCTGTTCGGATGCACAGACCAAGCCCATGCCCAGAGGGAAGGGGGCTACATGGCCGCAGCCAACCGGTATCGAAGGCGTATCATCACCTTTCAAACGGAGATGGAAGGGCTCATCCCAACCTATGGCGATCTCATCGCCATTACCCACGATGTGCCAGAGTGGGGGCAGTCAGCTGAGGTGGTGTCCGTGGATGAAAACCGACTTACCCTGACAGAGCCTTTGGAGTGGGCAGAGGGGGTAGATCATGTCATTGCAATCAGAAATCAGGATGGCTCGGTGAATGGCCCTTGGCTTGCCCAACGTGGAATGAAGTCCAATCAAATCATCGTTCCAGAAATGGGTTTTTCACTGGGTCTTGGTTCTGGGGCAGAGCGCCCCAACATTGCCTTTGGAACCACAACTCAGTGGAGCTTTCAGGCCAGAGTCCTATCTCTTCGTCCACGTGGTGAGCGTGTAGAGATCATGGCTGTTGGTGAGTTTGAAGCAGTTCACAGTTGAGTGAACTTATTCTCCCAAGCGTGCAAGGACTTTATCGACCAGTGATTTCGCAGCAACACGATTGACAGAGCATTCATAGATCAATGAGATCATTTTCTGTACAACGGCCTGTCCGTTTTCAGGGATTGCGGTTAATCCTTTGCTGTCTTGAACGCTTTCTTCAGCTTTTTCAAGATCTGTTTCCAGCTCAGTGTAGCGTTGTGTCAGAGCCTCTCGATCTTTTTCATCCATCACATAGCTTGTGGTATTAAATGCTATTGATTCACCCCTTGGACATTTCATCCGATAATTTGGACCATGACACCACTTTGACTCCGTGATCATTTACCCATGAAGGCTGGTTTGATGGTGGGGCATCACCTTTGTGCATGGCGATCACTTTTTTACCCAGCGCAAGACTCTTCTCAACTTCCCATTTAACCCACTGGCTTCTCGATGTCTCAGGAGATAGGTAGACCACAGTCGTGGATGATTGGTTGATGCGTTCGGCCAATTTTTGCTTGATGTAGTCTGCGCGCTCGCTGTCAAAAGGCTCTTTTACCGAATAGTCATTGAACGCTATATCATTGTTGTCGTTTGCTGATTGCGCGCGTAAAGCCTGTACATCTTGGAAGTCTTCATAGGCGAAACTGATAAAAACATTCTTTCGTTCTTCAGATTGTTTGATTAGCTCCTTAGCCTTTTTCTCCAGTCCACTGATATCACCCAACGTATCTCGACCGCCTCCACCACCACCTCCCATGTCACACCTCCTTTTCTGGAAATTCCTGGCATGCGATGCAAGCGCCACAAGGTGTGGCACCACCAGCATGACAGGAATAGGTCCCCTCAATATCCTTCGTTCTAGCTAGATTGACCACATCAGCTTTGTGAAAATCAGACAAGGGGGCCAATATCCGAATGTTTCGGCCCATTGCAAAGGATATCATGTCTTGGGCTCGACTGAGGAATATTGCAGTCTGATCAGGGAATAAACTCGTATCCTCGTTAAGTAGGCCGATAGCCACTGTTTCAGCGTCGTTCTGATATGCCCAGGCGGCACCTACAAGTAGAAAGAGCAAATTCCTGCCGGGGGTAAAGGCGTCCTCCGCCACATGTTTATCCGCATCGGTAAGGCCACTGCGGATAAGAGTGCCAAAGCCACCCAATCCGGCAGTTTTTGGTTCAGGGAGTCCCAGAGCATTCATGGCCTTCACGCATGCCGTATATTCCCTTTCCTTGGCCCGCTGGCCGTAATCTATGAATAGGGGGTATTGACGGACGTCAGTTTCCTGAATCAGTTTGGCCATTAAGGTAGAGTCCAGACCACCGGAGACCAGAGTCACTATGCCCATGCCATCTCCTTGGATTTGGTGTTACCAACTGCCCGCATGACGATCCAGATTGCCCAATCCACCATGCCTACAGGATATCCGAATTCTTCGGCATGCTTTTCGAGCACATGTTCTTGTTTTCGGTAGGCCGACAGGCTCCCGATAGAATGCAAGGCTTTGTTGGCAAGGCCAATTGCAGACATGTAATTGAGCACGTGCCTGTCCAAAACGGCCAAATCGTAACTCGCCCCCACATTACGCAGAAACATACTGGCCTGTTTGGGCCCGAGGCCAGGAATTCGTGACACCAGCCACTTCCGTAGCGCCCATGGATCTGCCGATTTTGTGTCAATAATGCGTTTCAGCGAGCCGCCTTCCTCCTGAATTACTGTCCAGGCATCAGCAAGTTGTTTGGCGCGCAGATCTGGAAACCTGTATTTGCGAGTTTTATTTCCAACCTTCAGAGGTGAATGTAGCAACTCGCTGAGAACGCATCTGACCTGTTCAGTATCCTTATTACTATATGTCGACAGGATTCCGGAATCCCCAATTCGGTCAGCTGCTGCAGTTGCCAAGGTGTAAGGAACTTGGCTACTCAGCACACAAGAAGAGAGATCCCACCACAGCTGTTGCTCCTGGATTGTTTTTCCGGCTTTGCGTGTATTAACTCGCTCATAAATATCTGGACATATGGCCGATACAGCGTTCCGAAGGGACTGTGGATGAGGGCTCATGCGAACACCTCCGGTAGTTGGTTTTCCAACTCCTCTATCGCGCCACGAGGTAGAGAGTTTGCAAGTAGTGTTGGCAGTCTTGCTTTCTCCTTTCGGTCTAGCACGCGACCAACCCACTCATCAAAAAAAGCAAGATTGTGAAACAGTGCTTTCGCTTCAAAATTGATTCCATCTTCTGTCATGGCTAATCGAGTGATTTCGGACTTTGCCATTTGGGATTGGAAGCGGAAAAGATCAGCTTGCTGAAAATGAAACAATCGACCCGTCTCGTGATCAGCTACGACACGGCACCATTCAAGCCCATCAAAACTATCTGCTCCAGCCGCAGTCAGAATAGCTAGCGAAAGCGGGTTGCCCGTTCCTAACATGTGAAGTCGAGTTGATATTCCAAAGGTATCGAGCTCTCGACGAATGGCATGCACCATTTTGGCCCTGTTAAGTATCCCATCCCCTAGCTCTCGTTCTGGAAGTGCCACAATGGCTGGAGGGGTTCGTAGTGCCCTCACGAGCTTTGGAAGTACTTTCAGAAATAAGTCCGCTCGATGATTTCCGTTTTTATCTTTTGGAACGTGGACAATAGGAAACACCGGCTTGTCAGTTGCGTTTTGATCGCGCCGTACGGCATTAAGCACATCTTCGACGATGGCCTCTTCAGATTCAGGAGGTGAAACATTATCGAAACAGAAAGCAAAATCGTGAGGTGTGTCTTCAAACACGCGATGCAGATGGTCTGGAGACCAGTCTCTATCATTGGTGCGGTGAGCCTCATAATTTCCGGAATCCAGTAGGACTATCGAGCCATTTTCCTGGCACTGCTCAATTGTATTTTTCATTGCTAATCGGCGCTTCGCCTGCAAGTCATAGGCGGAGACAAGTATCGTTTTCGCTTTATACAGTCGCAGCACCTCCAAAGCTTTGTCAGGCTGTAGAGGTGTTTCATGGGAAGACACCGAAAAAAAGAAAGTAGGAAAAGAAATACGTTTATTATCAACATCAAGGGGAGAGGCTGCGCGTGTTTGTTTGTTAGATACTGCTGTAACTTTTGATATCAACCTTATTAAAGTTTGGATGCCAGAGTGTTCCTCTTCGCCACCCCAGTTGAACACGTCCTCGTAACTCGTGCTGCCAAAGCCTAGAGGTGGTAAGCAATCGACAGTTCTGATTGGAATAAGAGGCACATCAAGCTGGCGTGCAAGCTTGGCTTCATCAGGAACCGTCTCATGGTGTTGAGTCGCTACACTCCAGATGGGAATGACGCATTTAGCATCTTGCAGCTCTCGATCTACAGCTTGTCGCCAGTTGGCTTCCTGATTTTTTCTATCCCACCAAACTGTCCAATGTCTGGACAAGATTGTGTCCAGTTTCTCCACAAAACCCCTGTCCTCTTTCGCGTAAAAGATACAGATATCGGCCATAACGATTCCGTGATTGTCCATGGTGGATTGATTTGCCATACCGATATTTCATCGGGATCGCCTGAACAAGACTTAAGTTGTTGCTAGCTGAATCCTCATTAACCAGTGTAGCATTTATCCACATAGCGTGTAATACTAAATAGAATTTTTTTGGATGTGAGATCCATCAACAAGGGGGAAAGCGCTCGGTTGAGCAATGCCTATCATTCGAAATAGAAGTCAGATTGCTGCCGTTGGGGATCGCCTGCGTGCAGCCAGAGAAGCGGTTGGATGCAGCCAGAAGTCTGTATGTGATTCGCTAGACGCCCATATAACAACATGGAATAAATGTGAAAAAGGAAAGAGGATGCCTGGTCCGATGGTAATGGTGCGTTTACAGGCTAGGTTTCGAATCTCTCTTGATTGGATCTATGCAGGGGATCCGTCAATGCTGCCATTTTCTTTGGCGGAAAAAGTGATGGCGTCAGCTCATGGATGAAATGGGAGCGGTTGGATAGCAACAAATAAATCCACATAATGGGGATTATGTGTGGCTCAAACCTTCGGATGTTGTTCCTGGCAAACATGAAGTGGGGTTGAAAATATGGTTAGGAGCTGGAGCCTTCCTTCGTTTTCTTTTGTGCTAAGCATTCTAGGCATCACCACAATTTCCAAGAGAGTCTAAACGTGAGGAATGATACAAATCCATCTGGATTGACTTGCCTGCGCAGCAATCAGGCCCAGGCAGCCATTGTTTTTATTCACGGCTTCACAGGAGGCAGGTCCCTGACATGGAAGAATTTCCATCCCTTTGTTGCCAACGAACTGCCGGGCTGGGATATGTGGACATTCGGCTACTCTTCCAAGAGGGGGTTGGACATTCCATGGATGTGGGCGGCAGATGCATCCATAGAGAAGTTGGCAGGCCTCCTCCGATCCCAAATCTGTCGGGAGCCTCTCGCCGGATATAATTCATTGGCCCTCGTGAGTCACAGCATGGGCGGCCTCGTGGCACAAAAGGCGATAGTGGATGATCTCAGTCTTGCGTTGAGGGTCAGCCATCTGTTTCTTTTTGGCACACCAAGCAATGGATTGGTCAAAGCCGGGCTCGCCAGATTGTGGAAGCGCCAACTTCGAGATATGGCTGCCAGCGGCTCCTTCATCAATCGGTTGCGCCTTGATTGGGATGCACTGGATCAACATCATAAACCATACCATCTGACGGTCGTTGCTGGCGAACGGGATGAATTCGTGCCAACCGAAACTGCACATGGCCCGTTTCCTCGTGATGTCTGTGTGAATGCTCCAGGTAACCATGTCACCATGCTGAATTGCACATCAACACAGGATCTGGCCATCCGTCATGTGGTAGACGGAATCAATTCTGGAAGTGGGCCAACCAAGCCTGTGGATTCGGTCCATCGTGCCATCTCAATCAATGCGCACAGGCAACTTGTCAACAGATATCTTCCTGACCAGAAAGGGCTTGATGATGAGGCCTTTGTGGACATGATACTGGCACTGGAAGAACTTGGTCAGCAGGGAAACGCCCTTCATCTTCTCAAACAACGGCGTAGTCGGGGAACGGATGTTGTCGGTGTTCTTGCAGGACGCCTCAAACGGAGATGGTTAACCAAACGACAGAAGAGTGATGCTGAGGGTGCCATTAAAAATTATCAAATTGCTTATGATCGCTCAGTGAACAAAGCTGACTATGAGCAAGCTGCATACCATGGGATCAACCTGGCCTTCCTGTCTCTGGTCTTTCAAAATAATAAAGAAAAGGCCTGCACGCTTGCCGAAGAGGTCATGAGCCATTGTGGAGAGGCTCCTGCTGATCACTGGGGAAGGGCGACAATGGGGGAAGCGTGTTTGATTCTTGGAAATGTTGAACAGGCACTCAAATGGTATGCAAGAGCCATTGAACTGAACCCACCAGAGAGAGATGTCGGGTCCATGTCCGAGCAGGCTATGGAATACATAAAGCAAATGCCGGATAGATTGGAACAGCAACGGCTCACGTTACAGTTTTATAATCTGTTTGCTGGGAATAGCTCATGAGTAATAAACCACTCTGTTTTGTTTTGATGCCCTTTGGAAGAAAAGAGAGCGCAGATGGACGCTCAATAGATTTTGATGGGGTCTACCAACAATTGATTAAGCCTGCCATTGAAGACGCTGGCCTTGAGCCATTGAGGGCAGATGAGGAGATCGATGGCGGGTTTATCCACAAAGCTATGTTTGAGCGGCTGATATTCTGTGATTATGCGGTTGCTGATCTGACTACAGCCAATGCCAACGTCTTCTACGAATTAGGCGTTCGGCATGCCATTCGCCCATTCAGCACCGTCCTTATGCACGCGGATGGATTCAGGCTGCCATTTGATGTCTCTCCCTTGCGCTCTTTCCCCTATGGACTATCCAGGAACGGGTGCCCTGATAATTCTGACAAGGATCTTCTAGGGCTGAGGAAGCGTCTGACTGAATGCCGTGAGTGCACAACGGACAGCCCAGTCTATCAGTTAGTACGCGATATTCCACCTCCAGATATCAAACGCTTAAAAACGGATGAATTCCGTGAGCACATGGCATACAGCGCTCGTTTGAAACGAGAATTGGCCCGTGCTCGTGCTCAAGGCGCAGGGGCATTACATGGCATTGAAGAACAACTGGGCCCCATCAAGGATGTCGAGGCTGGTGTGGTTGTTGATCTGTTCCTCTCCTACCGGGCAACTGAGTCCTGGGGAAACATGATTTCGCTGGCAGAGCGAATGTCCAAGCCGCTTTCAGGAATGGTGATGATCCGGGAGCAATTGGGTTTTGCTCTCAATAGGGCCGGGCGCCGAGAGGAAGCTGAAGAGGTTCTAAACGCCGTGATCAAAGCCAATGGTCCCAGCAGTGAGACACTGGGTCTGCTTGGGAGGATCTATAAAGACCGCTGGGAAACAGCCATGGAGGCAGGGCAAGATGCATTGGCAAAAGGTTGGCTTCTCAAAGCGGTTGACGCTTATCTTCAGGGTTTCGAGAGTGATTGGCGGGATGCGTATCCGGGAATTAACGCACTAACCCTCATGGAAATAAGCGACCCTCCCGATCCTCGCCGTCTAGAACTTCAACCCATTGTTGAGTATGCGGTTCGACGACGCCTCTCCGACCGAGATGCTGATTATTGGGATTATGCTACATTATTGGAGATAGCAGTTCTCAAAAAAGATGAAGCTATGGCACGGGAGGCATTGTCCTCAGCCTTAGTGAATGTTCGGGAGTCTTGGGAGCCAAAGACAACGCTGCGTAATCTGAATCTAATCCAGCATGCACGGGGTCAACGAGGTGAGCGTGCTGACTGGTACAACGAGATTGAAGCTGAACTGTTAAATGCTGGAGAAAATTATAGCCATGGATAAGACAGCGAGAAAAAAAATATTTCTATCAGGGCCATTCACAAATTCATGCCTCTTTGTACGAGGTATGATCGAGAAAGTTTTTTCCGACCGTGGGTTTGAAGTGCTGCAAAAGCATGGTGAGGTTCTAGCCCCAAGTAGCGAACTGATAAAACAGTGCGATGCGATGCTCTACATTTATGGTACCTCCAGAGCTGGGATCCGGGATGTCTGGAATCGATCATTAGTGGTCAGAGAGTTAGAATTTGCGGCCATGCATCGAAAGCCCGGTGCAGCTGTGTTCATTGGTCTTGATGACGCTGTAACGGAAGAAGAGGTTTCACGATTACGCACTCATCTGCGTCGGCAATTAGAGAATAAAGTCCTCTCTCTTTCCGGCATGCGTGACGATGAAGGTAACGGCAACTTTATTGCTTTAGCCTCGATTATCTACACTGTCATAGATGCTGCGTACAATCATAATGTTTTACAGGAGCTATATCAGGGAAAGCTATCGGATGAGGTCATTGTTGGGCTCTCAGATAAACAAACAGCTAGACTGACCATAGCCGCTTTGAAAGCTAATTCTGCTGATGCAAACTTACCTGGAATTGACGAAGTTTCACATTGGATAAAACAGATCGAAGCGTTCGTCGGTCAATGGGGTGAGCGTGTCGGGCCTGTGGTCAATGATCAAGTGTTCATCTCCTACTCGAGTCACGATGTTGAGATGGCAGAACGATTAGAAACTGCCTTGAAAAGGTACAGCTATGCTGTTTGGCGCGATGAATCCAAATTAGAAGGTGGAGCCGCTCTTACACAAACTCTGCTCCAGGGGGTAGCCACCTCAGGAGTGATGCTGGTCCTTTGCTCTGAGGCAGCAGCAAATTCAGATTGGGTTGCTAGAGAGATCGAGTTAGGGCTTAGCATCCAGAAGGAATCTGGCTTGCAAAATTTTGTTGTTCCCCTACGTTTGGATGGTGCCGTCGAAGGGGTTGTGTCCGTTTTGAGGGATGTCAAACACCTACCTTTGGAAACCGAATTGTTTGAGGAGCATGTTGAGCATATTTCCAAGCAGATTGCTAAGCCGCGCGTTTGGCACAGGGAGCATGATCAATAAAAACATAAGCTGGTGACCTTGCAATGGAAATACGGCTTGAAACGCAATGAATCGACTACTGTATGCTACAGATTTCCACGGTGCGCAGGATGCTTTGGAAGCTCTATTCCAGCGCGCCAAAGAAGATAAACCAGATTTAATCATCCTGGGGGGAGATTTGGCCCCGATGCCAGGACAGGACATTGATGCAAGTCCTGCAGAGCAACGTGAATTCTATTTGAATTACTTTGCAGAGATATTGCAACGATGGCGCGACAGCAGGGGTTGTCCTGTATGGGCCATTCCTGGTAACGATGACTGGGCTTCAACTTTCGAATCCAGTATTTTGAATTTACAGGATAAAGGATTGATTGGGTCATTGCTACACCAGGATGTATGTCTGGGGAATTGGGTCATTATGGGATTCCCTTGGGTCCCAGTCACCCCTTTTTTTATGAGTGATTATGATCGGATTGATTACACTGGCTGGGAACCCCAGATATATCCAGAATGGACTGCTTTCAGTAATAAAATTAGTGATAGCATAGTTCAAGGTTCGTGGAGCGAATTTCTCAACCGCCCAACAATCGCTGAAGAGCTTGAGGAATTGACTCGACACACTGATAAAAGCAGATTGGTTCTTGTCGCACATACACCGCCTTGGGGGTGTGGTCTGGATCTGATGGGAAATGGTGCTTTTGTTGGCAGCGAGGCTTTAACGCAGTGGATTACTCGTCATCAACCAGCGCTTACCCTGCATGGACACATACATGAAGCACCTTGGGTCAGCGGGACGATGACCGCAAATATTGACCGTACATTATCAATCAATCCTGGTGCTAGTTGCTGGGGTTTGCGTGCAGTTACTCTTGAATCAGATAATAGTGGTCAATGGAAGATTGTCAGGGGTATAGATTGACCGTCTCTCAGTATGCCTATTTGACGAGTAAGGTCTCATGGCTCTTTTGCGTTTGTCCCTGCATTCGATTTATCTACTTCTTGTCATCTTTGACTGATTCAAAGAGAGGGTATTATGAGTTGGAACGCTGTGTTACAGATGAACCATCCCAACGGGGGTGGGGCAACCAATCTCTTGAGGGGTGCCAAAATGTGTACACACTGCTTTTAGCTTACAATACAAACGTATGATACACTTTTGGTGAGCGGTAGGAATGGGCTTTATGCTGCCTCCCGATAGTAGCATTTAATGATCCCACCAAGCCTTTCTTTGCATTTGATAGGGCCATCGCGGGCAGCCTTAAAGTTGATGTCCAGAACGGAATTGTCACGGCCAACTCCACGGTGTGGTCTTTCGTGATTATAATGGTCGACCCAAGAATGCAGAATGTAATTGAGCTGTGGCCGACTGAAGCAGATGAAAAAATTAAGACATTCACGTTTCAGCGTACCAATGAAGGACTCTGCAAAGGCATTAGCCTGTGGGGCCTTATGCGGGATCTGAATGACTCGAATGCCTTCGCTTTTCCACACCTCTAAAAAGGGGCCGGAGAACTTGGTGTCGCCATCTCGAATCAAATAGGCGGGCTTGATGCCCTGTTCATCGCACCATAAGAGAGTATTTCGGGCCTGCTGTGTGACCCAGGTGCTATCTGGTGCGTATGTGGCTGAGCTGGTGAAAACCCGTCGACTGCCCAGATGGATGAAGACCAGCACGTAGGCGGTTTTCTTGCCGAGCAGTGTGTAGATATCCTTGCTGAAAAAATCGCATGCCATCGTGGTTTCAAGATGTGCCTTGATGAACGTGTCCCAGGGCAGGGGAGGCATGGGTTTGCTCTTTTCTGGTGTGGGGTGGATTCCTGCTTCATTTAGGATGCGTTTGACCGAGTTGGCTCCAGCGTAGAGGCCAAGTTTTTTGAGTTCACCAACGATTCGTCGATACCCCCATTGGAGATTCTCCTTGGCCATGCGGATCACGGTGTCTCTCAATTCCTGAGTCAGTCGTGGTCTGCCAACTTGTTTAAAGGGCTTCCCTGACGAGGATTGGTTAAGCCAGCGTCGATAGGTGTTGGGTTTGACGATCATGATCAGGTCATTGATCTGGTGATCAAAGTCAGCCCCCAGTCGCAATAGCTCGGATTTCTCCTTCGGCGAAGCAATGATACGCTGGCTGGGAAGGCGTTCTTGGAGTATCCTGACTTGGGCTTTGAGCAGCCGGATCTGAGCATTATGGCGAGGGCTGAAAAACTGGGAGATGATTCCCCAGAGGAGGAGTGATAGTGCGTTTATTTGCATGGAAACGACCAAATCGGATTTTTTCAAAAAAAGAAGACCATGTAATGATATAGCCAATTCCTATATTTTGGCACCCCGCTCAAAATCGTAGGAAACGGGTTTCCGTTTCGAGCTCTGTTCGTTCCCTTCCAATTTTTTATCTTTTCCCCGCTTTTCAAGCATCGGTTCAGAGCCATTAACCTCTTGAACACCAACAATTCCAGCCTACTTTCCAATCAATGATTATTCCAAGAAGCGACATATGCTGGCGATTCTCGCGTCGAACTTTTTCTCCACTTTGAGCCCGAAATTCTCTGGAGAAGGTTCGTTTCGGGAATCGAACCCTCCATGGGTTGAGTACCTATGGATCGTACCGAACGCTTTTATCGCATTACCGGGCTCCTCTCTGCGGGGAGAGTTGTCTCCATTCATGAATTGGTGGAGGAGATGGAGGTCTCACGTGCCACGGTGAAGCGGGACATCGAGTACCTGCGGGATCGCCTCAGTGCACCCATCAGGGGATAATTTCGATGCGGTATTTGATCAAAAACTTACCGTATGGGAGGCCATCACCCGTATTGCTCGGTGTGGACGTTCAGTGCCCATCCTTCAAGGTGGAACCGTCCGTATCATCCGTGACCAGCCTCAAACCCTACCCGTAGCACTCTTCTCTCCACGCAACATCGTAAAGAATTCCTTAAGCATCCAATACCTCATGCCCAGCGAAGAGACTGCAGATGCGGTCACCGTGGAGTTCTTCAACGCCGAAACCTGGAAACCCGATGAGGTCACTGTCTCTCTGGATGATAGCCAATCTTCTAATCCAGCGAAGGTGGCCCTATTTGGCTGCACAGACCAAGCCCATGCCCAGAGGGAAGGGGGCTACATGTCAGCAGCCAACCGGTACAGGCGGCGTATCATCACCTTCCAAACGGAGATGGAAGGTCTCATTCCAACCTATGGGGATCTCATTGCCATTACCCACGATGTGCCGGAGTGGGGACAATCCGCTGAAGTGGTGTCCGTAGATGAAAACCGACTCACTCTGACAGAGCCTATGGAGTGGGCAGAGGGGGAAGATCATGTGGTTGCCATCAGAAATCAGGATGGTTTTGTCAGCGGCCCATGGTCTGCCCTGCATGGAATGAAGTCCAATCAGGTCATTGTTTCTGATCTGGATTTTTCACTGGCTATTGGGGCTGATGTTGAGCGTACACACATCGCTTTTGGCACCACAACTCAGTGGAGTCTGTTGGCCAGAGTGCTTTCTATACGTCCACGGGGTGAGCGAGTAGAGATCATGGCTGTTGGTGAGCATGATACCGTTTAACTGAATGGGTGACCACACACCGGGGCTCAGCTCGTACCTGTTGGGGAGCTCTGCACCCGGTCAGTTTTCTCTATTGTCAAAGAGCTCAATTTTCCGTCCAAGAAGCACAATACAGTGGGAAGAAAAATACTGTGATTTCAAGATGAATGAAATTTTTGGGAACTACAGAGAATTATTTTAAACTCAATGGCCCACCGTAATCCTTATCCTCACATTGATCATGATCTGAGCGTTGCCAAAAAAGGCACCATTTTCCCCCTACCTGTTTGTCGGGCTTTCATCTTCTACACGCCTTTTAACAAAGGGTTACTTGTTAAGAGAGATGTTTCTCGTTCAAAGCAGAGCTTAGCTTTCAGGTCAAAAGCGGTACTGTCTAACATAATCGAACACTTGTTTAGTATATTCCAATAAATATGCCATAAAAGATAGTCGTGCTTTCATGGTAAATTCTTGAAATATAGTAATATATGCGTTCTTGTTTTCCTGCAAATGTGCGATATCTTAATAGATTTTTATGGGAGATTTGCTGGTAAGAGAGTCTAAGGTTATGAAATATCTAGAAAGTGTTGATTTATTGTTTTGTCTCAACCTGTGCGGATGTGTCGCTTAGGGCTACTGTTGCGTGGTACCAGCGGTCAACCTGTTCCACGATGTGAATGACGGCTTTTTGGGTAAGATGGCTTAAGCTTTGTCGTTGCAGCCAACTACTTCCTGTCAACGATTGACTGCCCCGCCATAGGGTGACGCCATCTTCAATCCTTAGCAGTTGTACATTAAAGCCAACGGCGGGCTCTTCACGCAGACCATGCTGATAGGAGAGTTCCGCAACACTCCCTAAAATAACGGCATCCACCCCAAGCATCAGTCCAACCTTTCGGGCCAGGGTGACATCAGAAAGGCGATCGACATCCACCTTGTTTTGGGTTAATAGACGACGTAGTTCGGTCTCCTCCATCTGCTGGAACAGTTGTCGATGGTAGAGTTCGGTTGCCAGAAATTGAGAGACAATCAGGCCTCCGTTTGGGTTGTTGCTCAGATTTTCAAAAGGGAGTACAGCCACCAAAAGCTTATTGTTGATCTGTTGGTGCTTAACGTAAGCGCGACCGGTCCCCGTCCCACAGCCACTCATAAACAGCATGCCTAAAAGTGCCAAGAGTATCGTTGCTATTTTCATGTTCTGTTTTTTGCCCATGTGATTTCTTTGCAGGAAAAATAACAGCCTGCAAAGGCTTTTCCCTGTCATTGATTACCGGTAAGAAGCTTAAAACATCCATTTCACCTGTGCATAGATGGAGCGCTCAACTTCATGGGCAGTCATGCCGGTAAATTCGTCAATTGCCTCGACATGTCGGGGGTCGAGTAGATTTTTCCCTGTAAGAGACAATTCAAGATGTTGTCGTGGCTGCCAAGCCAGACGAATATCAACGGTACTATGTTGGGTGGTTAGAGTGCTTAAAGGTATTTCGTCCACATAGCGAAACCATGTGTCCAAGGTCAAATCATGTGGCAGGTTCATTTGCGAGCGAAGTGTAAACTGTTTCTGGGGTGTTTGCTCTTCACGGAGTGAGTTGCGTTCTATTTCTGAGCTGTGATGATTGAGGTCAAAAAGAACATAGGAGGCTCCTGCAATCAGTTTCCACCACGCCTGGGCCTGCCACTCCATAGAGAATTCCATCCCGTAAGAGTTGCCATCGGTCACATTACCCAATGCATAGGACCTTTGAAGATATCCCGGCGCGACAATGGTATCGGTATAATCTCCAAGCCCTATTAAACCGTTATAGACATTGTAAAAGAGATTGGCTTCCAAAAAGGCCTCTTCATGAACTTTGCCACGGTACCCTAACTCCATGGCATAGACCTCTTCAGGATTCATTTTACCCTTTCTACTGTAGTTAAGAACCGTACCAGATGCCGCAAAATCTCCATAGACATTGCTATCATATTCCAAACGTGAGGGCGTATGCAGTGCGCGTGAGACAGAGGCCCATAGAGAATGTTCCGGTGCCATACGCCAGAGTAGTCGGGCGTTGGGCTGAACCTCCAACTGGGTGAAACTGTTGTATTCAAGTTTACTACCCAGGGTCAGGAACCAATCTTTATGAAACTGAATTTCATCTTGGACAAAGAGGCTTATGGTTGCCATATTGCGCTTTTCAGGCGTAAAGATCATATAGTTTGTGTTTTCCATCTCATGCTGAATCCAACGTGTACTCCCTCCCCAAATAATTTGATGGTGCTGCCCCCAGCGGAAAAGATGGTGGAGTTCAAAGTCAAATACGTCTGAGGTTTCTTTCAGGGCTACTTGGCTGTTTCTATGGTAGCGATCATAATAGGCCTGGATGGTTAAGCTCTCATGTTCATCGATGGCTCTGACCCAACGCGCTAAAAGATGGGCCCCTGTTACCTTCTCTTCATCTTTTGGATAAGTTTGCGAGATTAAATCATTGAGTGCCCCTGTGGCCAAATAGCTTGTATGGTTGGTGCTGCGGCTGATCTCCCCTTCGGCCATCAGTTGGTCACGAGGGTTTAGCTGGCCATCCAGACGAAAGCCCATGCGACCGCTCTGCATGTGGTCATAGGCATCGTCTTGCGTGTCGGTGTCATGGCTGCTATCAAGCTCAAACCCTTTGGCATAGAGTCGGTAGTCAAAGGCATCGTTTAAGGCTCCGCCGTAGCGGAAGGCGCCATTCTTTGGACGTTCGCTGCCCATGCCAACTTTGGCCAGTCCCCCTTTGGTATGCGCCGCAGATTTGGTGATGATGTTGATCACCCCATTCATGGCATTGGAACCCCAAATGGTTGAGCCAGGACCGCGAATAATCTCAATGCGTTCAATATCCTCTGCAATAAGGTCTTGAGCATCCCAATAGACACCGGCAAAGCTGTTGTTATAGATGCTACGGCCATTGATCAATACCAGCAGCTGACGGGAAAAACGTCCCGCAAAACCACGGGATGAGACCGCCCACTTGTTGGCATCAATTTGGCCAACGTGAAGCCCAGGAACCATACGCAGCATCTCGGGAATGCTGGTGGCACCCGATCGTAAAATATCTTCTGACGAGATAACGTGAACAGCTGATGGCACATCCATTAACCGCTGAGTTTTCAAAGAAGCGGAGGTGACCTCTACCTCCAGCATCTCTTCTAAGGAGAGATCCAGCATCTCTTCTAGTTCAGCATCTTCCTGAGGGGCTTTGGTCAGATCAGCTGACACGGGATGTATGCTACATGTCATGAAGAAGAACAGCATGATCAAAAAAGGATTTTTTCTTTTGACGTTCATCGCATTCATCCTGCGGTGGTAGTGTAGGGCTTTGGTTGGGCTGGAAAGGCAAGCAGATCAAGTTCGGCCAAAAAGGGATCACGCTGTTTGAGACTCTCCATGGGCATGTGAGCGCAGGTATCCTCTGGGATAATCTCTTCCTCTGGCTCGGTTTCGGATGCGTCGGCAAAGGCTGGGGTGGGGAAGTTCATGGTGATACAGGTAAAGTCCCCTTTATGGGGTTCCAATGAGATCGAGCCCCCCATGGTCTGCATGGAGAGCCAAGCGGAGTAGGTTCCCAGACCTGTTCCCTTCATTTTTCCCGCGGTGGCATATTTTTGGAAAAAACGTGCCCGCATATCTTCGGGTACGGCACCATGGTTATGCAGCTTGATCTGAGTGAATCCGTCCAGTTCTTGAATGGATAGGGTGACGTTATAACCATGGGGTGTGGCTTCCAGCGCATTGCGCACCAAGTTGGAAAAGAGGGTGTGCAGCAACAACTCATCGGCCCACACGCGATAGGAAGCATTGCCACCATGAGAGGGGGCCTGCAGTTGGCTGGAGATGGAGGCTCGTTTGTGCTCCATGAGATATTTCTGTTCGGTATTGACCTGTGCCAAGACCGTCTGAATATCCAGCCATGCCATTTTTGGGGTGTAACTACCCTGTTCCATTTTGGCGATGTCCAAGGAGCGGTTGACCATTTCTAAGATCCGATAACCGGAAACCTCCATAAGGGTGAGCATCTTTTCCTGGCTTGGTGTCATTTTCCCCATATCCCGAATCTCTTCAGGGGCATGTATGATAATACCCAGTGAGTTTTTCAGATCATGGCGCCAGACATTTTCCAGGGCATCCCGTGCGCTGATAGCCTCTTCCAAGGCGTGGGATTTTGCCTCCAGATCCTGCCGGGTTTTTACCAGGGCTAGATGGTTTTCAATACGTGCACGCACGATAGAGGGCCTGAAGGGCTTGCTTATGTAGTCGATAGCCCCCAAAGAGAGTCCTTGCAACTCATCTTCCTGATCCCGCTTAACGGTGATAAAGATGACAGGGATCTGTTGAAAACGTTCATCTGCCTTGATGAGTCTGCATAGCTCATAACCATCCATACCCTGCATCAATACATCCAGTATGATCAGGTCGGGCAGGGGGCTCTCATCAAGAATTTCCCAAGCGCGGTTGCCACTTTTGGCCACCTGAACCGTGTAGTCTGGGACCAGAATGGCCGAGAGTGCTTCCAGATTCATGGGGGAGTCATCAACGATTAAGATGCGTTGCTTTTCCATGGTGTGGCTCACTTTTCTGTCCCATCGACATGGCACCCACAACAGGGTGCGACATTTTAAGAAAAAATCTTACATGCACTGGTTATAGACCAATAAGCATGCCATAGGGTTTATAGGGGGCGTCATTGTTGTAAGTGTAAGTAAAGTAAAGAATAGACGGTGTCGTAAAGAATCAATATGGAGCGACAAAATGAGCAAAATGGATAAGCGTAATGCAGGAAATAGGTGAATCTCTATGTATTAATAGAGATTTTTTTGCTATGCAGAAAACAGGGTGCTGTCAAAAAATGTCGCACACAATGTAAGATATTGTTTGTAAAGTGAGTATCCTTATTCTGAGGGCTTTAAATCAGGGGAGGCATTCAAATCTGTTAATCGGCGGTTCAAACGGCGGTTGAGAGCTTGTCGGGAGAGCCCCAACAAGGAGGCTGCCAGCTTCTGGTTGCCGTTTGCTTTGGCCAGGGCCAAGGTCACAAGTTTGCGCTCCATCTGATCCAAGGTGGGGAAACCATCCATCTGATCCAGGCAGCTCTCTATATCTTTAGGGGCACTGTTTGGCGTCTCAAGCGTCAGGTTCATAGGGGCCGCATCCTGAGTGCCGGGCAGTTCCAACTCTTGATTAGATTGGTGTTGAACCATGGCATCAAAAATAATACCGCGCAGTTCACGTACATTGCCTGGGTAGGTTTTACAATCCAGTTCCAGCATCATACGTTTGGAGGCGTTGGGGGGCTCCTTACCCAGAATCTGGGCAGACTCTTGAATAAAATACTCCACCAAATAGGGGAGATCATCGAGTCGATCTTTTAGCGCGGGCAGGGCGATGCGGTGGCTGTTGAGGCGAAAATAGAGATCTTGCCGAAAGCTGCCCTCTTTCACTTTCTCTTCCAGGTTTTGATGGGTGGCACAGATAAAAAATACATCCATGGGTTTGGACTCATCCATGCCCAAGGGGTAGTAACGCCGCTCCTGGATGACTCTTAACAGTTTGATCTGTGAGGTGTTGGAGAGATCGCCAATTTCATCCAGAAACAGGGTTCCCCCTTCGGCCTGGGCGATAAAGCCATCCCGATTACTGTCGGCCCCGGTAAAGGCACCCCGTCGATGCCCAAATAGGGTGTCGGAAAAGGTGAAATCATCCAGTCCCGCCACATTGACCGATACCTGTTTGCCGGTTCGGCCATTGAGCTGGTGAAGGGCGTCGGCAATCAACTCTTTACCGGTCCCAGTCTCCCCCTGAATCAGAATCGGTTCATTGGTTTTTGCCAGGGCTTCCATATAACGGAATAGGGCAAACATGGCTGGGTGTTGGGTGATGATGGCGGCAAAGGCGTCGGGCTGTTGTAGAGTATCTTTTAGTAGCCCTTGGGTAAGGTGTTTAACCTCATTGCGCAGGGAGAGCAGTTCCTGGGCCTGTTGCAGGCTACGCTGTACCGAAAGATGGGTATGGATGCGCGCCTTGATCACTGTTGGGCTGAAGGGCTTAGTAATGTAGTCCACCGCCCCCACCTCAAAGCCCTTGGTCTCATCGGTTTCCAAACCTTTTACGGTGATGAATATAACAGGGATGTGAGCGGTTGATTCTTGGCCCTTCAGGGCTTGGCAGGTGGCGTAGCCATCCATATCTGGTAACTCAATATCCAGGAGGATTAGATTGGGTTGATTCTCCTGACGGCAGAGTTGCACCGCCTGTTCACCAGTTTTTGCCACGCTAAGCTCATAGGTGTTGTGCAACAGCTCCTGCAACAGTTGAACGTTGAAGGGGTCGTCATCCACAATTAATATTTTCTCTTTTACGTTTTCCATGTCTCTGCTCAATTTGAAGAGGTTGACGGCTGTTGCATGATGGTTTCCAGGGTGAGGCTGGCATCCTGAAAATCAAAGCTGTGTAGCTGGGTTTGCAATGTCTTAATCAGGGTTGGATCCACATCTTTTTCCAGTTGCGGCTTGTGGTGCTGGAAATAGCTGTTCACACTTAGATCGGCCTCTTTCAAGTAGTTCTGCATAGCAGTGAGGATATCGTTTAGGGCCGGTTCATCGCCCCCACCGACCTGTTGATCCAGCTGGGTGAGCTGTTGTGCAATCTCTTCATACCAGGGGGAGAGTTCTTGGCTTAGGAGCTTGATCTGTTGTGCTAAAGATTGAAACAGTGGCCCCAAGGTCTCCTGGGGCTGGTCTTCCAAAATCTTTATCTCTAAGGTACCCGCCAGCGCAGCAATCTCTAAGGCACCAATGGAGCTGGCCGCCCCTTTCAGGGTGTGCACATAGCGTTTTTGCTCTGCAACGGTTTTAGATACCTTATCGACCATGGGACTCTGCAGATGTTCTCCAACAAAGCGATGCAGCAATTTGGCATAGAGTTCTCGATTTCCTTCCATCTGGGCCAGGCCATACGATGAATCCAAACCTTCGACCACTTCTGGTAGGGCATATACCGCAGCGCTTTCCTTATTATGTTGGCTGGCCTTGATGATGTGGGGAAGGTGATTCTGTATATAGGGGCGTAGTTTTTCCCGTGTCAGAGGCTTCTGTATATAGCCGAACATGCCCGCTTGCAGACAGGGGGGCTCACCGTGTGCTTGATCACGGCTGCTCACTGCCAAGATCTGTGCATTCTCATCCCGCTTTAAGATCTGTTGGCTCACCTCGATGCCATCCCCATCCGGTAGATCCAAATCCATAAGAATCAAGTCAAAAGGCTGTTTTTCTGTCCACTCACGTGCTGCTTGGGCTGTTGTAACCATGATGGGCTTCATGGAGAGCTGTTGTAGAAGATCCAGGGCCAGCTGTTGACTGATCCAGCTATCCTCCACCATCAGAATACTCATCGGTCCTTCCATCACCTGCTCAATCTCAGCGGTTTCGTAGAGATAGGTGACATTCAGGGTGTTGCGTAGCATGTCGTAGATCTGGTGGGCACGATAGGGCTTGATGAGAAAGTGGTCGCAGCCCGCCTCCAGAATCGCTGTGCGCTCCTCTTTAAACGCACTGGCGGTGAGACAGACGATAATAGGATCATGAGGCAACTCCATGGCACGAATGGCACGGGTTGCCTGCAGACCGTTCATCACCGGCATATGCCAATCCATCCAGATAAAGTGGGGCTGCCACTGAGTGACCATCTCTACCGCGGCAGCACCGTTGGAGACAACGCGTACCGTAAAGCCGATGCTTTCCAAGTGATGCAGCAAGAGCTTCTGGTTCAAACGATCATCTTCAGCAATGAGGATCCGTTGGTCACGATCTGCTTGGGTGATCCCCACAATGGTTCGGTGGGGCTTCTGGGATAATGAGAGAGGCTCAAGGGCGGTGGCCATCTGTAATGAAATGGAGAAGTGACTGCCTTGGCCCGGACTGCTTTCTGCTGTGATCTGGCCATCCAGAAGATTCATGATTTGACGACTGATGGCCAGCCCCAAGCCGGTTCCCTTGGTGCGGGTGGTATCTCCGACTCTCTGATAAGGCTCGAAGATTGTTGAGGCTTCATCTTGCTCCATACCAATACCACTATCATGGATATCAAATTGAAATCCATGGATATGATCACTCTGCGTGGGGTGAGTCTGAACGTTTAAGCGAACCGTGCCATGGTCGGTATATTTCACGGCATTGGCCAGAACATTGATCAAGACTTGGCGCAATTTTGGCGCATCGGTATGCAGATAGCGGGGTAGATTCACATCATACTGCTCCTCAAAGTTCAGCTCCTTGAGGGTGCATTGGCCACGTATCAGTGCGGTGATGTCCTCCATAAATAGCACAAAGTCAAAATCCACCTCCTCTTTGACCAGGCGTCCATGCTCAACCTTGGCCATCTCCAGAACCCCATTGATTAGGTTGAGCAGATGTTGGCTGCTGCGGTAGATGATCTGAACCGGCTCGGCGGTGGTGGCTGGGGCCTGCGGCATGCGTTGCAGGATTTCCGAAAACCCTAAAATGGCATTCAAGGGGGTACGTAGTTCATGGCTCATATTGGCAATGAAATCGGTCTTGGCCTGATTGGCCTCTTCAGCTATCTGTTTGGCGCGTTGCATCGCCTCAGTAGATGCCTGGAGACGATGGTTTAGAGAGGTCAGCCGCCTGTTCCAGTATATAATGACCATTAATACTAGCAGTGCGATACAAACGATCAAAAGAATCAGCTGATAATCCACCCGTTTTTCTACCACCAGACTAAGCCAACGGTTTTTCATGGTGTGCAGCGTGGCATCATCCAGGGAGGCCAAACCTTTGCTTAATATGCTGTGCAGCATGGGGTTGGTTTTAGGGGTTCCCAATGAGATTTGATACTCATAAGGGGTTGGTCCGGAGACCACCAGATCGTCCATCTGTTCACGGGTCATCACCGCCCGGGCCGCACCCAGGCTGCCTACAAAGGCCTTGACCTCACCGCGGCGTACCATATTCAGGGCTTGGGTGAGGTTTTTCGCCTCCATGCGCTGGATCTTGGTATGGTGGGCGGATAAAAAGTCGTCCGATGCATAGTCATCCACCACCGAAACCTTTTGTCCATTAAGGGGCTCCAGCCCATGGATGAAAGGGGTATCCCGCCGGGTTACAATCACAATAGGTAGTGAGAGATAGACCGGGGTGAAATCCAACCATGCTTGGCGCTGGGGCGTTGGCGCGATGGCGGAAAACATATCCAAGGTCCCTTGTCGGACCTTTTGAACGCTCTGGGCCCAGTTGTTTTGCTGGATACTCTGAAATTTGATCCCTAGCTTGGCCCCTATGGCGTCCAGAAGATCACGAGAGAGCCCCACATGCTGCCCCTTGTCATCTAGGGTTTCAACCGGGGGCCAATCGGAATCAAACGCCACCCGCACGATGGGATTCTTTTCAATCCACTGCTGCTCCTCATCGCTTAATAAGGTGCGGGCACTTTTGGAGGGGGGAAGCAGCTGAAACCAATGACGATAGGTGGCGTTATATTTTTCAACAGGAACCTTGGCGATGGCTTTGTCGAGAATGGTGACCAGTTCTGGCCAATCCTTGCGCACGGAAATAACAGAAGGAGAGCGGCTGGAATGGGGTAGAAAACCAACCCGAACCAGTGACGCGCTATCTTTTAACACATGGAAGAAGGCCTGAATGGAGCCGTAGATGACATCCACTTTGTTTTCCAACAACATGTTGGTGACGGTGGTGGCATCCTTGGCGTAGATCACATTTAGATCCCCCACCGCGTCAAGATGCTTTTTGGTGGCAAGAATATTCTCGATGGCACCAATACGTAGCGCTTTGAGATCGGATATTTTTTGTAGTTTTAGAGGGCTATCGGCTCTGACCACAGCGCCTTGTAAAACCTGAAAGTAGGGTTGGGTAAACTGAAAAAATGCTCTGCGCTCCTCTCGCGGGGCAGAGTTCATGACACCATCCAGTTCACGGTTTTTCGCTCTCTTTAAGATCTCTTGCCACGGGCCAGCAACCAGTTCCACCTGTAAGCCTGTGGAGCGAAGTGTCTCATTGAGCAGTTGAATATAGCCGCTATCAAAACCGTGCAGACGTTGTTGACCATCCATAAAAGAGTAGGGGGTCCAGTTATGGGCGACACCCATACGGATGCTCTGCCTGTTTTTGTTGATCCACGCTTGCTCTTTTTGGCTTAAATTCAGTCTGTTAAGCCGTTCTTTTTTGTTAAAAATAAAAGAATCCAACTGATTGAGATCCAAGTCGGGATCATGGGCCTTCAGTAGCTTCGCTGCATGCTGAATGCGTTCGTTTAGAATGACCCCCAGGGGAAAGGCATTGGGCAGCATGAGCTGTTTGGTTTGCTGGGCCTCATAACGTAGGGCTTCGCGGCTTTTGCGTTGTGAATAGAGCTGCAAGATTAAGTTGATTATCTCTTCTGGATTGTTCAGGGCATAGTTCCACCCCTCGATACTGGCCTGCTGAAATGCTTTGATCTGTTCAGGGTGCTGTGTTGCAAAAGCTTCGGAAGTGAATAGATAGAGGTCACCAAGGCCCTGTGAATGATTGTCCAACCTTAAAATATTAAAAGGAATCTTCTGCTTTTTAAGATAATAGGGCTCGTTGGAAATAAAGGCCGACATGGCCTGCACGTTACCATCCACAAAGGGCTTGGTATCAAAGGTATGGGGATGGATGGAAAGATTCTCCCCAGGAACCAAACCAGCCTGGGCAAGGGCACGACGAATCATGGGGGTCTTAAGATCCTTGTCCAGGATCATCAGGCGCTTACCTTTAAGTTGCGCCAGACTTTGAATATCGGGTTGGGTCAGAAGAACCAGGGGCTGGCGTTTAAAATAGTTCGCCATCACGGTAAGGGGCTTGCCTTGCAAGCGGGCACGGATCACTTCGCTGTTGCCCAGCACCAGGTCGGCTTGCCCGCTCAAGGCGGTCTGAATCAGGTCGATATTGGGATCAAAATCTTTAAGGGTGACCGCCAAGCCATGCTTGGCATAAAAGCCCTTGGCGATGGCGGCGTAGAAGCCTGCAAATTCAAATTGATGTTTCCAGTTCAATTGCAATGAGATCTGAGTGGCTGAAGATTCTGTTTTTGTCTGGGCATAGAGCGGGGCACAGCTGGGTGTTGACCAGAAAATCAATAGAACCACAACAGCAGCCAACCGGAACAAGCGCCCCCAAATCGAGGGTGTTTGCAAGGCTTTAATATGGGTGGCCATAGGATCTCTCTGTTCTCCAAACATAGCGCTTACCCTGCGGCCTGTAGGGTGAGGGCAGGGTTTAGAATCAGCTGTGTCATCGCCTCTGCAGGCAGGGGCTTGGAGAAGAAATAGCCCTGCACTTCATCGCAATCCTTCTCTTTGAGGAAGGAGAGTTGATCCAAGGTCTCCACACCTTCGGCCACCACACTCAGGTTCATGGAGCGCGCCAGAGAGATGATGGAGTCCACAATGGCAGCATCGTCAGAGTCACTCATCAGATCCCGTACAAAGGATTGATCCACCTTCAGGCAATCCAGGGGTAGCTTTTTCAGGTAGCTCAAAGAGGAGTAACCGGTTCCAAAGTCATCCACAGAGATGTGCAAGCCCATGGCCCGCATACGTTCCACGATGGCCACTGTCTTCTCCACATCATCCATGGCCACACTTTCGGTGATCTCCAGTTCAATGCTGCCTCTGGGTAGGTTAAACCGATCCAAGGTGACTTGGATTTCATCCAGTAGATTTGGATTTTGAAACTGGCGGCCCGAAAGGTTGACGGCAACCCGTACCGAATCAATGCCTTGATCCAGCCAAGTTCTAGCTTGCTGGCAGGCGGTTTCCAACACCCATTGGCCAATGGGGATGATCAACCCATTCTCTTCGGCTAGGGGAATAAACTGGACCGGCGATACTGTGCCTTTGGAGGGGTGGTACCAGCGGATCAGAGCCTCCACCCCAACAACGCTATTGGATACGAGGTCTACTTTGGGTTGGTAGTGTAGCGCCAACTCATCCCGCTCCATGGCCATGTGCAACTCCTCTTCCAAGGAGAGCCGGGACATGTTTTCCTCATCCATCTCTGAGGAGAAGAAACGGTAGCTGCTGCCCCCCGCTGCTTTGGCGCGATACATAGCGGTATCGGCATTCTTGGTCAGCTGTTCATAGGTCAGTCCTTCAGCGGGATAGCTGACAATACCAATACTGGCACCGATGTAGAGTTGCCGGTCACGGATATGGAACGGTTGACGCAGCTCTGAGATAATTTTTTCTGCGATCTGGGCATAGATATGGGGGTTACTCTCTGTGGAGAGGATAACAGTAAATTCATCCCCCCCTAGCCGGGCAACGGTATCGCTACGCCGCAGGCAGGCTTCGATACGTTTGGAAACCTGGATTAACAGTTCATCTCCCACATCATGGCCCAAAGAGTCATTGACGTGCTTGAACCGGTCCAGATCAATAAACAGAACGGCAAACTGATCTTTACGACGCGCAGCTTGGTCGATCTCATGGGTCAGACGATCGCGAAAAAGTGTGCGGTTGGGCAAATTGGTCAATGGGTCAAAGAAAGCCAACTGCTGCAGTTTCTCTTCTGTGGCTTTTTGTGTGGTGATGTCGGTGGATATGCCAACATAGTATTGGGTCATGCCGTCGGAATTTTTCACCGCAGAGATGGCAAGCCGTTTGGGGAAAACATCACCACTTTTGCGCCGGTCCCACACTTCACCTTCCCATTGCCCAGTCAGCAGCAGTGTCTCCCACATCTCTTTATAGAAATCGACAGCATGTCGGCCAGATTTTAAGAGGGAGGGTTTATTGCCGATGGCCTCTTCACGGCCAAACTCTGTCATCTCTTCGAAGGCACTGTTAACATCCAGAATCACACCGTTTGGGTCGGTAATCATAATGGATTCGTTGGTACTCTCAATGACCCGACGGGCTAGAAGCAGGCTCTCCTGGGTCTTTTTGGACTCGGTTATATCGGTGGAGATGCAGCCGACCCCTGTGGCCTCCCCTTGGGCATTCATGATGGGGAAACGTACAGAAAAGTGCACTCTGTTACAGCCATCTTCCATACAGTGCTCTTCAAATCTTTTGGGCGATTTTTCTTTAAGTACGAGATCATCATGTTCCATGACTTGATTTGAAAAGCCTTTATGAAACAGGTCATGGTCGGTGGATCCAAAGATATTTTTATCTTTGTAGACGCAATGCCGGATAAATTCCGGATTGGCCATTTTATACTTTCGATCCAGTCCTTTGATGCTAATGGCGGCGGGGGAGTTGTTGATAAAGGCATCCAACAGCTCCTGCTTTTCCACCAACTCCTGCTGACTCAAATCCAGATCTTGGGCAAGACGACTGGAACGCAGCAGGTAGCGGACCCGGTGCCCCACCAGATCCCAGTTGACAGGTTTGGTTAAAAAATCGGTGGCACCGGCATTATAAGCTTCGGTGATGGAGGCGTGGTCATCCAAACCAGTCACCATAAGCACTGGAATTAGGCGTCCAGAAGCGAGCTTGCGTATCTCACGGCAGGTCTCAAAGCCATTCATGGTGGGCATGACGACATCCAGAATGATGCCGTCATAGCGACCTTTATTGAGCATCTCCAAAGCTTCATGACCACTCTCTGCTTCGTCAATGTCGAACCCCTCCTGCTCCAAAACAGCACGCATGGGCAGCCGTTCGGCAAAGGCATCGTCTACGATCAATAGACGCGGCGTATAGCTCTGCATGGCTTTGTTCATGGCTCTTCTCCTTCAAGGTGCCGCAGGTGACGTCTGACGGCACATATTCAATGGACGCTGTTTTCCAGTAACTGGCTCAACGCATCTTTGCATTTTGGTAGCTCGCTATGGATCTCTGCAATCAAAGCATCCACGGGCTCTTCTTGTTTGGCTTGATGTTCCAACTGCTTAAAGAGGTCAGCCAGATAGGTCAGTCCCAAATTGGCACTGGCAGATTTCAGGCTGTGGGCTGTGACCCATACCTGTTCCAAAGCGCTGCCCTGGGCATGTTCCTGGATGGTCGCCATCTGCGTGGGCAGTTGGCTTAGGTAGTGTTGGACCATCTTGCCAAGGATATCTTGCTTGCTCTGCTTACCAATCATCAGTAGACGACCGATGACCTCGGCATCCAATAAGCAGTTGGGGTTCTCTATCTCTGCTGTAACTGTTTGGATGGGTTCAACATTGGCCTTGTGTGTAGCGATCATATTGGTGGGGAGCCAATTGCGTAGCGCCTCACCAATCTCCTGGAGATTAAATGGCTTGGTCAGATAGTCATCCATGCCCGCATCCTGACACGCTTCACGGGTGCCGCTAATGGCATGGGCCGTTAAGGCGATGATCGGGGTCGGAGCCAAGCTCTCTTGCTGTTCATAGCGACGGATTTGGCGCGTGGCTTCAAAGCCATCCATAACCGGCATGCCGCAATCCATAAAGACCAGATCAAAACGCTGTTGGTGGATGCAATCAACCGCTTCCTGACCATGGTTGGCTTTGGTCACTTCACAACCAAACAGAGCCAGGGAGCCGGAGGCAACCTCCTGGTTGACCAGATTGTCCTCGACCAGAAGGATGCGCGCAGGGTATTGAGGGTAGCTGGAGGTCTCTTCATCCCTGGTCGCTGTGGTGATCTCTTGAGCTTGGGATTCGGTTGCCATTTCCAGCGGTAGGGTAAACCAGAATCTGGAACCTTGGCCCTCTTCACTCTCCACACCGATATGGCCCTGCATGCGTTCTACCAAGCCGCTACATATGGTTAACCCCAGCCCGGTACCGCCAAAGCGCCGTGTTATGGAGTCATCTGCTTGGTTGAAGGCCGAGAAGATGGTCTCTTTGACCTTCACCGGAATACCGATGCCCGTATCCTGGACTTCAAAACGGATCAATGGGTGGCTTTTGTGGGGTCTTACTGTGGCCACACGAACAATGATACTGCCCTGTTCGGTAAATTTTATGGCGTTGCCCACCAAGTTGATAAGAATCTGGTTAAGGCGGTTGGGGTCACCATTAAAATGCTTTGGGAGCCCCTGATCTATGTTGAGTTCAAAGTGCAAGTCACTGCTTTGTAGGCGCTCTTTAAAAAGGTCAGACATTTCGATCAGCAAACGTCCCAGGTCAAATGGGCGACGTTCTACAGTAAGCTTGCCCGCTTCAATTTTTGAAAAATCAAGAATATCGTTGATGATGGTTAGCAGCAGACGGCCAGAGCGTAAAATGGTATCCGCATAGTGGGTATGGGTATCCGATAGGGATGCTTTCTGGGTAAGCATCAACTCAGTCATGCCCAATATGCCATTGATCGGGGTGCGAATCTCATGGCTCATTTTGGCCAAGAAGTCGCTTTTAGCCTGGTTGGCCTCTTCGGCAATCTGTTTACTTAACAGTGCTTCATGGGCTACATCCTTCAACTCCAAGTTGAGTTGCGTCAGTTCCCGTGTACGATCTGCAACGGTATTCTCCAGCTCCTTGCGATGCGTTCTTAGCTCCACATCCCTCAGATTTATCTGGCCCATCATAAAGTTAAAACCTTCCACCAGATCACCGATTTCATCTTGGCTCTGCTGCTCAACCCGAATGGAAAAATCCTTGGTGTCGGAAACAATCTCAATTCCTTTGGACAGAGAGAGAATGGGCGCAATCAGCTGTTGTTGGTGGTTTCGCGAAAGAAGAACTGCTAGGGCAATGGTTGCCAGCATGACTGCTAAGGTAACAGCGAGAAAAGAGAGCAAAAAGTAATAGAGTGGAATTAAGTTGGCTGTTAGGGAGAGAAAGCCGATGAGCTCACCATCAAAGAAGATGGGGCCATGCATATTCATCTGTTTGAGTGAGAAGTGGGTTTCAAAGAGTGTCTGACCTGCATGGCTGTGTTGAGTATCTGTAATATGTGCAGCCATTTCAGAGTTGGAATCTATTTGATATCCATCCTGGGTGTAGTTGGCAATAAGTTGTCCGGATTTATTGTAAAGTTCTGCAGCAAGAATACGCGCTTCTGCTTGAAGTGCGCTCAGCACCATTCTGGCTGTGTCCGTATCATCAAACGTAAGTGCAGCACTGGAGTTGGTGGCAATAACCCGCATTAAAACTGAGGTACGCTCCTGAAGCTGCTCTTTATGGGTATAGATGGAGGCCGCAACAAAGATTACCGAGGAAAAAATCAATGCCAGTGTGGTGGTCTTGAGCACCAGATGGTGAAGCTTTTGCGACAAGCTAAGCTGAGAGAATGTTTTGATTTTCATGATTATTCTCCCAATGAATCGGTGACCACACGGGCCAGTTGGTAGAGTTGGGCGCGAAGTTTTAACCCAGACCGATCCACAGCGGAGCGATTAATGGCCAGTTTGATTTTTTTACCTTTCAGTGCCATGTGTAAAATCCCACCCATTTCAAGAAATCCATCATGATCACTGACGGTTAGAATTGCCTTGCGTTGGCTCTTTTGCAGAATAGATTGATATTTTTCTAACCCTTCACGGCTGAAAAAGAGCAGCTGGCACCGTTCCAGGTTCCGCGCATTGACCGATTGAAAACGTATGGGTTTGCCAAAAGCCTTTTTCTTTCGCAACAGCTTTAATGAGGCCTTGAACGGATTTTTGCCGACCGTACAGATGGTTAGTTGATCGTTATCCATGACCTCTGTGGGCCATTTGACGAACTTGGGAATCTTTGTCAGCAGGGCGCCTTTGATGGCGTAAGCCAGACGCGCTTGGCTATCAGCATAGGCGGAAGATGAATGGGGCCATGGGCACAGCAATAGGATGAGTAACATCCAGCGGATGCTCATCTGTTTTGCCATGAACGTGGAAACACACCATTTCATAAGATTTGATTCGCCAGTCCGTTAATACCAAGCCAAACGCTACAATGCATGTGCGCATAGAGCAGGCAAGATCTGTTTTTTTGGCGATGTGTAAGGCCGAGTGCGGTTTGAAAACCGACGGATGACATGATATCCATGCTGTAACATGGCTTCATGTTTAAGAGGCATAAAGACGCTTTGGTAAGGGCTTTATGCAAAGAAATGTGCCTTGAATGACGCTTGGGAAGGGTCGAGCACAGAAAGAATATTAGCAAAGAATGAACTTGAATGAAACATAAAATGACAGATACATTTTTAGTTCTGTTTTTTCTGTGGTTAAGGCTACTCTCTGAGGGAGGCAGATTCAAGAAATGAACAACGGTTTAAGGTGGCTCCATGAAATTTGACCCGGCAGGGCAGCGCATTCTGATTATTGATGATGAACCCAATAATCTTTCCGTGATCTCCGCTTTTTTGGAAAAGCATGGGCTGGATATTATGATGGCCAAAAATGGTAAAGAGGGGGTGGAGCTCGCCATCAAAGGGGGGCCGGATCTCATCATCTTAGATGTGATGATGCCTGGCATGGATGGCTATGAGACCATGCATCAACTCAGAGAGTCTGCTGAAACGGCGCATATTCCTGTTCTGTTTCTGACCGCCCTGAGTGATGTGGAGGATAAATTAAAGGCCTTCGTCAGTGGTGCCATGGATTATCTCTCAAAACCAGTGCAGGAGGAGGAACTGCTTGCGCGGGTTATGGTGCATCTGCAAGTAAGCGCTCTAAAATATGCACTAGAAGAGAAAAATCAGCGTCTTGAAAAGGCGCTGGATACGGGAAGTGTGGTCAACGTGGCCATTGGCCTATTGATGGAGCGGCACCGGATCTCTTTAAAAGAGGCGGAGGAGGCTCTTCGTACAGAGGCAAGACACCAACGTAGAAAAATGCGGGATTTGGCCCAGGAATTGTTAGATCATACCCAGCGTATGGATGGTTTAGTCCGAAGTGTCAGTAGAGGGTAGCGCTTGCAAAAGCGTCTCTAATCCTGGTCGGTCTACACCCATAGCCAACTGTTGTAGAGCGTGATAAAAAGCGATGTGCTGAGGATGGGTTTGCATATGTTTTTCTGCCCATTGAATCAGTTTGTTCATCATGCCTAGTTGAACCCATTCTGTGAGCATACGGAAGTCTTGCTCTGACAATTGGATGGTTTGTAGATCTAGTTTGGTAGAGGGGGCAGGGGGCGCAAGTTTTTCTATTTCGATAGGTATCGTTTTAGAAGCTAAGAGCTGACGGAGGGTGCCTAATCGGATCGGTGTAAACAGGTGGCCTAAATAGGTGTCTCTGAAGCTAACTTCTGGCTTTGCAGGCCCATAGGTTAAAAAGATTTTGTCTGTTACGGCTTCATACAGGTGGGTGTTGTTGGAAGGCAGGCATAAAAGCTGTTGCTTCACTTTTGACGACTCAGGCGGCCTTCTATCTATATGACTAGGTATCTCCAGAGCTTGAAAAGCGCAAGCCAATTCCACAGCATCCTTTCCATCTGCCTGCTCAATAATCAAAACATCTTCAATGGGTTTTACGGATGACTCAGGATCGGTAGAGGGGGTAGGAAGCGTCATGCTCCACTCCCATGGTGTTGAGGGCCAGGTATCGATCCCTTCATGGCGTCCCATCTGCTTTAAAAGATGGTTGCAGTATCTCTTTTCCATTTCTGAGAAAGTGATGTCATAGGTGTTCAACGTTGGGTGTGAATCTAGCATCCATTGTAGTGTCTGTGGGGTGGGAGATGCATTACGGCAGGTCAGCGTTACGTGTTGTATCTCTGGATGTTTAAGAAGTGTTTTGCACATGATATAGAGCAGATGCTGCAAGCGGTTCGCATCGCAATGAATGTATTCTGGAAGTGTGGAATCGAAAGAGAGGGTTAACCTCTCCTGCACACTCCCAAAGCGCTGCTCCAATTGATGTTGCAGACGCTGTTTCAAGCGGGCGATAGGAAGAGGGGCTTGCTCCAGTTGCCAATCGTGTTGGGATATTTGGCTATAATCCAGAATGCTGGTTAGTAACCAATCCAAATTTTGACAGCTTTTTCCAATGCCTTCTAAATGTGACTTAAGATCAGCCGGTAGTTTTGTGTGGGATTGAGCAAGCTGTAAATGGCCGAGAATTCCATTCAATGGGGTGCGCAACTCATGGGCAAGATGCTTGATCAGCGCATTGTTGATCGTTGATTCCGGTTGGGAGCCTTCGGCTTCACTCATTTTATTGAATCCTGGTCAAGGTAGTGCTTGGAGCATGTGTAAGTTAATAAAGATACACCTTTGAGGCGGGTGATAACATCCTGCTTATGCTTATTCTCAGTAGAACAATTTCTCCTCCCTTTTGCTGCTCGATGGAGGATCAAAGTTTCTCGTCAAAATTCTCAGAATTTCTGATTCCGGTAGATTCCGTTTGAGGGGGACAAAATGTGTGCACACTGCTTTCAGCTTACAATACAAGCATATGATACACTTTTTAGTGAGCGGTAATGATGGGCTTTATGCCGCCTCTCGATAGTAAGATTTGATGACACCACCAAGACTCTCTTTGCATTTGATAGGGCCATCGCGGGCAGCCTTAAAGTTGATGTCCAGAACGGTATTGTTACGGCCAACTCCACGGTGTGGTCTTTCGTGATTATAATGGTCGACCCAAGAATGCAGAATGTAATTGAGATGTGGCCGACTGAAGCAGGTGAAAAAATTAAGACATTCACGTTTCAGTGTACCGATAAAGGACTCTGCAAAGGCATTGGCCTGAGGGGCCTTATGCGGGATTTGAATGACTCGAATGCCTTCGCTTTTCCACACCTCTAAAAAGGGGCCAGAGAACTTGGTGTCGGCATCTCGAATCAAATAGGCAGGCTTGATGCTCTGTTCATCGCACCATGAGAGAGTATTTCGGGCCTGCTGAGTTACCCAAGCACTATCCGGTGCATAAGTGGCAGAACTGGTGAACACGCGCCGACTACCCAGATGGATGAAGACCAGGACGTAAGCGGTTTTCTTGCCGAGCAGCGTGATTTGTGGGGTTCCTGTGGGCTATGGAAATATGGAAAACAGCCTTCCGGAATTTGGTTGACAGGGGTGCCTCATAAGAAAGTGTACCCACCTCAGTTTTTGGGAGGCACACCCTAGTTTGGTAGTATATAATATAGGAGGAAACGAGAATATATGCACAAATTGTAAAGTTAAGTTGTGCGCGGCCTGAATCTCGATTAAATAAATTAGAGGCGCATCATGGTCATCAAGCTCAATAAAATCGGGGTTTGGGCTTTATTGGTCGCCTTCATTGGCTTAGGGGGTTGGTTGCTTCCGACTTCAACAATTGATCAGACAGACGCCAAACTTGTCACAATTGCGGTTTCCCCACTCTCATTCGCTAGCTACACCATTTTTATTGCCCAGGAAAGAGGCTATTTTGCCGCCGAAGGGCTCACGGTTCGGCTAGAGCACCACCCCCACGGTCTTTCCGCCATGCAGGCCCTCCAAGCAGGGGAAGTGGATTACGCATCCTCATCTGAAACCCCTCTCATACGTCATATTCTTAAAGGGGCCGAATTTCGCATCCTGGCATCGATGATTACTGCAAACCACCATGTCGGAATCGTGGCGAGACGGGATAGAGGGATCACACGCAGCGCGGATCTTGTTGGTAAGCGCATAGGGGTCACCCAAGGATCAAATGGTGCGTACTATCTTGATCTATGTCTCCTTATGCACGGCCTGTCCAGCTCATCTGTCACGCGAGTTCATCTAAAACCCACGGAGATGAAATCGGCGCTTGTCGCGGGAGAGATTGATGCGGCCTCGGTATGGAATCCCGTTAAATACGCTTTGATCAAAGAGCTGAATGAGGGGGCTTTTTCTACGGATCTGAAGGGGCTCTATGCACCGCACTTCATTTTATCGGTGCATGCTAGGCATCTACAGCGCAACCCTGATCAGGTGGAAGCCATGATGAAAGCTATGCTTCGTGCAGCAGAATATGTGAAAGAGCACCGTGATCAAGCGAATGTGATCGCGGCGCGGTACATGAAATCCACTCCGGAATTGTTACATTCACTGTCTGCCACCTATGATTTTACGTTAAAGCTAGATCAATCCCTGATTTCCATTCTGGAGCAGCAGGCACATTGGATCGGCAATGGGCTTAAGGTAGAAAAGGCTCAACCTATCCCCAATTTTCTGGAGTATATCGCCCACCAACCGCTTGTCAGCGTTGCCCCTGATCGCGTTACGGTTTTTGGGGGCCACTGATGAAAATAGAAAGACATATTCAGTTGTTTACGGTTTTTCATGTGGCCTTGTTGATCGCAATTGCGCTGACTGGTTTGTTTGGGTACCGCCAGATTTTGTCCACAGTGACCCTTGAAGATTTGATTACAGATCTGACCGTCAATGCGTTTGAATTGAATACGCTGAATATGGATATTTCTAACGCCCTCTCCAAGCCGAGAATCAAGGGTCAAGGGGAAGCATTGATTCTGAGGATGGAGGAACTGCTGCAGCGCGCTCACAGCCAACTCCCCGAAGAGGCGCGCCCGCTCCTGGCAGATCTAGAGCAGCGCTTGCTTGAGCTGAAACAATCCTATGTGCTCTATTTTGAGCAGTATTCGGTTAAGGCTGGTAGTGACGGGTCACAATCCGATATAAACATTCACAGCGTATTGATCAATAATATACTGATTAAATCTCAGGTGCTGACATCAAGCGCAATAAGACTTAAGCAGAGTGTTCATACAATAACCATAAAAGAATTAAATTATTTAGTTATTTTAGCTTTTATTTCTTTTGCTACTCTGACATCGGCGTTACTACTTGGGGTCCGCCGTTTTTTGCATAACCAAATGCTTGGATCCATTCTGAAGTTGAAGCGGGGAACAGAAACCCTATCTAGAGGGGAGCTGGCGTATCGTATCGATGCGCATGGGGTAAATGAATTTGATGATTTGGCTCGCTCTTTTAACGATATGGCGGAAAGTTTAGCAGAGACCATGGCTTCAAGGGATGAGCTCAATTACGAAATTATCAAGCGAAAACAGTTAGAAGATAAGATCCGCACCATTGTTGAATCCAGCACAGATTGGATTTGGGAAATGGATGCCCAGGCACGCTTCACGTACGCCAGTCCCCAGGTAGAGGCCCTGCTGGGGTATTCCCCGGAAGAGCTGGTGGGCGGAATGGACGGCTTTGATCTCATGCCGTCTGATGAAGCTGATAAAGTTAGAACGGAATTCAAGGCATTCGTTGCGATGAGGGAACCCTTTACTGGACTTGTCAATATAAACCAGCACAAGGATGGTCATACTATCATTATGGAGTCCAATGGGCAGCCTTTCTTTGACGAATCCGGGGTCTTGCTGGGTTACCGCGGCTCGGATCGGGATATTACCGCTCGGGTTGAGGCGGAGCGGAGCCTGCGTGAGAGCGAGATAAGATTCCGCAAGCTCTTTGAAAATGCCCCCTTTGCTTACCAGTCCCTCGACTCTTGTGGAATTATTCTTGCGGTCAACAAGGCTTGGCTACAAACTTTGGGATATGCGGACCATGAGGTAATCAATCAATGGTTTGGCGACTTTTTAGCCCCCCCTTTCCGATCCCTGTTTAAGCAGCGATTCAGTAAATTCAAAGAGCGGGGGGCCGTTAATGGGGTCGAGTTTGACATGCTGCACAAATCGGGAGCGAAGGTTCAAGTCTCTTTTGAGGGTCGGATCGGTCACGACTCCAATGGCGAATTCCTGCAAACTCACTGTTTATTGACAGACATCACACATCTTAAACAGCTGCAATATGATGCCGAACAAGCTAGCCGCGCTAAAAGTGAATTTCTCGCAACCATGAGTCACGAGATTCGAACCCCATTAAATGCGATTCTCGGTATGGGAGAACTGTTGGCGGAATCCAACATGGATGTCGAGCAACGAGAGCATATGACCACGCTGATGCATGCAGGAGAGAGCTTGCTCGCGCTGGTTGGCGATATCCTAGATTTAACTAAGATTGAATCGGGCAAGCTCAGCTTGGAATCTACCTGTTTTAGCCCGACTCAACTGGCCCAAGAATGTGTTGAGCTAGTGCGGCATTCAGCTGAAAAGAAGGGGTTGGGGCTGTCGCTAACCACACAGAGGTCTGTGGCTGAATGGTATCGCGGTGACCCAAACCGTATTCGCCAGATTCTTTTGAACCTGTTGGGCAATGGGGTGAAATTTACCCAGAGGGGCTTTGTGCGCCTGGGGTTGGCGTTGGACCTCCAGGGACATCTGCAGTTTCAGGTTGCCGATTCTGGCCCGGGCATTGAAGTGTCAGTTCAGGAGAAGCTGTTTGAGCCATTTGTGCAGGGGGATGCGTCCATCACCAGGCGGTATGGCGGCTCCGGGCTGGGGCTTGCGATTTGCCGACTGCTTGTGGACCGCATGGGTGGAGAGATCACCCTGGAGAGCAGCGCCGATGAGGGCAGCGTATTCTCCTTCTCCCTGCCGCTTTCCGAGGTTGACGCGTCCCAGCTTAAACCGTCGCCTAGGTCTGCTTTGCGACATGAAGGGGGCAACAGCGCCAAGGCCCTATCTATTCTTCTGGCCGATGACTCGGAAGATAACCGAAAGCTGATCAAAGCTTTTTTAAAATCAACATCACACCAATTAACGGTGGCTGAGGATGGCAAGCAGGCTATTGAGTTATATGAACATGGCACATTTGACCTGATCCTGATGGATATTCAGATGCCTGTTATTGATGGGTATCAGGCGACAAGCGCCATTCGGGAACGGGAGAGTCAGAGGGGAGATGGTCATCACATCCCCATCTATGCGCTAACAGCCCACGCGTTGGCTGAAGAATCGGACCGGATTGAAATGGCGGGGTGCGATCGCCACCTCACCAAGCCGATCCGGAAAAAAGTATTGTTGAACATCCTAGACGATTTAGCATTAAGCCTCTGAAAGGGAATCATTTGTAAAGTCTGTCGTGCGTCGTAGTGAAATAGATGGGCAAGAAGAATGTCTCAAGCCCATTGCATGGGTTTATTTGGCGGGTGATCCCGGAGCTCAATGATTTGCAGTAGGTGGATGTCATGCTTGCCTAGATCGTGCAGGAGTGGACAAAAGAGTGGGAAGCTAAATACGACATGAAGGGCGTCAGGAAGGCGAGGCAGCTGCTCTCATGTGTACCCTGAACCGTCGCTTTGACCCCTTAGCCGAATGGGTCGAACACAAAGTGACCGCTTGAGGGTTACCAAAATATATGCACACCACTTTTAGCCTACAATACAAGCATATGATACACTTTTGGCGAGCGGTAGTAATGGGTTTTATGCTGCCTCCCGGTAGTAGGATTTGATGATCCCACCAAGCCTTTCTTTGCATTTAATGGGACCATCGCGGGCAGCCTTAAAATTGATGTCCAGAACGGTATTGTCACGGCCAACTCCACGGTGTGGTCTTTCGTGATTATAATGGTCGACCCAAGAATGCAGAATGTAGTTGAGCTGAGACCGACTGAAGCAGATGAAGAAGTTGAGGCACTCGCGTTTTAGCGTGCCAATGAAGGACTCTGCAAAGGCATTGGCCTGTGGTGCGCAATGCGGGATTTGGATCACTCGAACGAAATCGCTACGCCAAACTTCCAGGAAAGGACCGGAGAACTTGGTATCGCCATCTCGAATCAAATAGGCAGGCTTGATGCCCTGTTCATCGCACCATAAGAGAGTATTTCGGGCCTGCTGTGTGACCCAGGCGCTATCAGGTGCGTATGTGACTGAGCTGGTGAAAACCCGTCGACTGCCCAGATGGATGAAGACCAGCACGTAGGCAGTTTTCTTGCCGAACAACGTATGCACGTCCTTCGTGAAAAAGTCGCATGCCAGAGTGGTTTCAAGATGGGCCTTGATGAAGGTGTCCCAGGGGAGAGGTGGCGTCGGTTTGCTCTTCTCTGGTTCTGGATGGATGTCTGCTTCGTTGAGGATGCGTTTGACCGAGTTGGCTCCAGCATAGAGGCCGAGCTTCTTGAGTTCACCTACGATTCGTCGATACCCCCATTGGAGATTCTCCTTGGCCATGCGGATCACGGTGTCTCTCAACTCCTGAGTCAGTCGTGGCCTGCCAACTTGCTTAAAGGGCTTTCCTGAAGAAGATTGGTTGAGCCAGCGTCGATAGGTATTGGGTTTGACGATCATGATCAGGTCATTGATCTGGTGATCAAAGTCAGCCCCCAGTCGCAAGAGTTCGGATTTTTCCTCTGGCGAAGCGATGACGCGCTGGCTGGGAAGTCGCTCTTGGAGTATTCTGACCTGGGCTTTGAGCAGCCGGATCTGCGCATTATGACGAGGGCTGAAAAACTGCGCGAGCAACCCCCAAAGAAGGAGAGAAAGTGGGTTCATTTGCACCAAAACGACCGAAACGGGTTTTTTTAAAAAAAGATGATGGTGCAATGATATACCCAGTTCCTATAAATTGGCACCCCGCTCAAAATGGCCGGAAATCAGATCAGACAATTTTGCGGTATTTCCCCCAGCAGATTTCAGGTATCTTCTCTCTCAAGTTCGGACTTCCAGTCTCCAGCCCTGGACTCCTTCCTTTAAGTTCGGACCTCTTGTAAGCTTCCCAAGCCACCATATGCCGGTGTGAGTCCCCAAATATCCTAAATAATACGCAAGAATAGTGTGAAATAAGGGTGTTCGAGTTCCTTTGAAAACATCATGTTATTGCATGCCCAGTCTCCAGAGACGGTTCGTTTCGGGAATCGAACCCTCCAGGTTTTTTTGTACCCTGATTTTGCCAATTATTCCAAGGTATAGCGGGTTGTATGGTGGGTTGCGAAGGTAGAGGTAAGTTCGGATCGTCCGTGGGGAAAACTCGGTCTATTTCCCCCTATCTGCTCTCTGTCTCTGCCAAGTTCGGACCGGGTCCGAACTTGAAGCGTGACATTGGCTTAGGAAAAGCTCAATAAAACAGGCTCTAACGGATTTGTAAAGTTCGGACCTTTGCCACGAAATTTTGGATTGCACGATGGGCTTGAAGCAGAAACGATACTTAGAGCCACGGTCATGGTTCCATTAATCATAAAGAGGCTATTCTGGTGGTTCTCAATAATTCATAGCAAAGTCAGCGAGTTGATCAATACTCTATCTCTTTGAGGGTGTCACTGAATTGTACTAAGTTAACTATTTTAATTTTGGCTTTTGCGTTGCACAATGGAGGTTATGATTTTTCTTGCCATTATTTGCAATGTTAATAATGTTATAAATATAGGAAAACATGGCAAAACAAGATAAATAAAAAAAAGAAGAACATTTGGGTTGCATGAGTATTTAGTCTTCCCACCTTCATTTGGGTTTAAAGAAAAAAAACCATGGTCATGTTCTGCGTAATCGCAAATCCCCCCAGGATGTGTGCCGTTGCTGTCGATCATTATGCTAAATAACATAATACTGCTAAGAAACAGAGCTAAAAAAGCTTTCGCTATCATTGATTTAATGGTAAATGGACTTCTTGTTTTTTTGTAAGTCAATTTTGTGCTCCTACTCAACTTGAGAATATACCAGAGCCTTGGGTGACCGCTATCCATAATAAGGAGTTAGCCAAGGCTCTGGCATATCTGTTTTCACCTGTTGTAAAACTCTGAGGTCTCCCTATCGATCCCAGATTTGGTCACGGTAAGCTTTGCCGACGCTAGCGCCAAAGTCATTGACCTGTTCGCGACCCGTATAATTCCAGATTGAGCCGACATACTCAGGCTTTGGATCTCTCAAGCGATCTATGATTCTCTTAATTAACGTAACTCCTGTGCGAATATTGCTCTGAGGGTCATCAGCAGTTTCCTTTGTTATGCCAAGCCTTTCCCAGGTAGCAGGGTTGATATTCATGGGAAGGTGTGTGTCAGCAGCCCCTATAGATTGAGCGAAAAGAGATGCACCAAAGTAGTGCCCCCGCGAATTTTCACTGTACACGATAGCCTTTACAAGGTTTGGATCAACGCCCTGTCTTAACGCTTCATCTTCAATTATATGTCCATAAAGGCGTACGGCTCTTTTTCCAGTGCCGTGTGAACTGTACCATGGTGTTGTGTCAGAAGCGGCGGGGTTATCCCGAATCGGTAAAATTGCCGGCTGGTTGTCTAGGATTGCATTGATACGGTCCCTCTCATTTGTTAATAAAGGAGCCATACGTCGTTGTTTTTTTTGATATGCATTTGCAGATGCTAGCAACTCCCGTGCAGACGATGGCTTTTTAGTTTGTGTTTGTTTGATCGGCATTGTTAGCCGACTTGCCCGTGTATCCCTATGGTTAGCTGTAGAAATGGATTGCGGTGCGGCATCTTGGCCTGCAAAAGTACCGTCTCGCATCTGTCTTGCCAGATCCACATAGCTATTGGGCACCATCTTTCGAGGTGGTGGAGCGGCCTTCCTTTGGTAGGGTGTCTGTTCTGACGTGTGTTGCGATTTTTGTAGAGGTCCTGGCACAGCTCTTCCAGCCTGTTGGCGCTGGTCTACAGTGCTCTTTTGAGTATTTCTTCTTGGTACAGGCGCAGCATGCGGTGTAAATGGTTGTCCTGCAAGCAAGCTCTGCTGCGGTCTTCTGCGTTTGGCCACTCCAGGATTCAGTTCATGCCATGCACGATCAACCTCTTCATCTGTGCCATACATCATAGTGGCGGCATCGGGAACATTGGGAAAGTCCTCTTTAGGGTAGACGATAAAATCATCCCGCTTTTTGTGATAGCTCATTGCCGTTTTCCTCTTGGATCATAGGGTCAAGAGTTCAAGAGATCGCCACGACTTTTCCCTTGCCCTTTAGGGCATTCCTGATTACGCTCAGGCTTAATCTGGTGAAGTCATCCGCGTTGCCGCGCGGGTGGACGATCGTACAAGCAGCATGCTGACCCTGTTTGCATGCTGCTTTGAGTATTTTTCAATATATAAGTATAATAATATAAAGGTTCAATATCTAGATTTAAATGTTTTTAAAAATAATAAAAGCGATTTATAGTTTCTTTTTGGTTGTTTTGTGTTGGGGGTTGGTTTGGTTAGTTGTAAAAGTGATCATCTCTGTTCTTGCCAAGATACAGGAAAAGCTTTGGTCAGTGCGCCTAGCGTCATCTCCTCCGGTTGCTGGCCATGGAGAATTTTCTCTACCAGTTTGGGGCTCAACAGTGTCAGCCGGAGCAAGCGGTTGACGTAGGAGTCATCCAGCTCCTCCTGAGCCGCCAAGGCCTTGATGGCGTTTACCTCACCGTTCTCCAGCATATTCAGCCAGCGATGGGCACGGACCAGGGCTTTGACCAGCACCTCATCGGTGTGGTGGGTGGGGGCGTGGGTGATATCTACCTAATCAGAGGTGACGATGCGCTTCATGCCCGCCCAATGACGGGGGCGGTAGGAAATGCGTACTACGATGGTCTTGCGGTCTCTGGTAGTGACATTCTCATGCTTTGATCTCCTTCTTGCTGCCCAACTCTGTCGTTAAGGTATCCAGTGGTGGGTTGCGAAGGTAGAGGTAAGTTCGGATCGTCTGAGGGAAGAGCTCGATCTATCTCCCTCTATCTGCTCTCTGTCTCTGCCAAGTTCGGACCGGGTCCGAACTTGCTGCTAATTAATGGAGCAAAAAAAGCCATTGAAAACAGTCTATAGTGGATTCGCCAAGTTCAGACATTTGCCAGTGATAACTGGGTAGCCGTCCGTGCCGTGATCTGGTGTTCTCATTGACTGAGACCTTCTTTCCAGAAAATACAGCCCTATCACAGAAGTAGGCAGCACTGTCTTAGCAGGTTGGTAATAGTATTTCTTCGATGCTAAGTTCTTTAGAGACACTACTGATAAATCCATTGATCCTCAGGATACGAAACAAATGAAGGCATCATCATTAATGGGCACGATTATTATTGTTCCTGTTGTCGCTTTTTGTATGTGGCCAGATGGTATTTTATCCATGGAGCCATATTTTTTTCCTATTGTATTGTTTGTAATGTTCGCTCTTCACTTTGGTTTATGCTTAAATTCTGGAGGGTTGCATTATTATTATAAAATAACTGTTGGGTTGTGTAAGCAGTTTGTGGGATTTGATGCAAGTGAGGCATTACGCAACGCCCATGAGGTGAATCATTACAGATCCATGCTGTATGGATCTGCAATATTTTCGTGTTTTGTTCAGGTGTTGCCTCTTGTATATTTTTTTCAGGAAAACCGTGAATCTATAGGTGAAGTCGTAACGTACAGTTTGAGCAGCATATACGTCGCCCTAACCGTTGATTTGTTTTTAATTAGGACTGCCATGTTTAGGGTGCAACAAGCACTTGTAAAACTATAGAAGAACCTTTATTCAATGACCTGAACCCTCTGTTCGTTGAGGCTATAATGTTATGATAATTTCTACAATATCTGGGATCCTCATCTCCATTTCCGTCGTGGCGCTTAATATATGGCCAAGTGGAAATTGGGATTTGAGCATCTTTATTTCACCATACCCGCTTGTTACAACACTCATTTTACAAGGAGGAATAAGTATTATCTCACTAGGGTGGAATGAGTATATCATTGTATCAAGGTATGTTTTACTACAGCTTTTTTTAAAAAGGGTCAGGGATTCCCACCCTCCTCAACTTTCCATTCATTACTTCAGAAAATTTTTATATGTCTCAGCCATTATTCTATTTCTTATCAGTTTGCAAACGTTACTAAACTCTGTTGGAGACCCAATGGAGTATGGAAAAGCTCTTTCATGGGTATTTACTTTTATA